>JAADYZ010000244.1 GCA_010092775.1 Chloroflexota bacterium | reverse complement strand
GGTTTGGAGTTCGGCTTTGAGCGCTTCGATCTGCTTCTTGAGGCTGACCATACCCGACCAGGCCTGGAAATCCATGATGGTCGCTGGCCCGAAGGCGGCCAAATAGCGATGCAGCAAACCGCGCAGATCAGGCTCTGGATTGAGCGGCCCCAGATAGGACTCGGCGGTGGCGTAGCTGGCGCGAGTGCCCGTCCCCCAGGTGCCGCCGGGGGGAACCTGTACCAAGGGCAGAAAGTTGCGGACGGCATAGGCCAGCGCTGGCCCGTCCCGGTCGGGTTCGAGTTCGAGCAGGCGCTGGCGCAGTTCGCCTGTGCTGCGTGGTGCTTCATCCAGAAAGGGGCGGGCGACCGCAATCAGCCTCTCGATGTCGAGACCTTCAGCGCGTTTGCCGTAGAAGGCACGCAGCGCCCGCGTCAAGGCAGGCTGGAGAGTCATCCGGAAGGTCTGGTGATCCTCAGCGAGCATGACCTGCAGGGTGGAGCGCATCATGGCGACGCGCACCACTTGGCGCTGTTCCATCAAGCGTGTCAGATCGTCGCGTTGGAAGGAGTCTAGACGGGTCCACAGCCCGATGTAGGGCGGATCGGGAATCTGGGCTTGAAGCCCAACCAGATGACGAATGGCCTCAACGACGCTCGTTTGCTGCCTCGTGAGCAGATATTGGCGAGCAAGAAGCGTCCGATTCAGTTGGCGTTTCGAAAGCTGCACCGACGAACCAGACGGCACGGCTAGGGCTTTTCGTTTACATCAAAGAACACGGTGGGGGCAGCACCGTTGATAAAGGCCAGTTCGGCCTGACCCGACACATCGGCAACTACATCGCGCAACGGCAGAATCTCAACGTCGGTCATCGGGAAGAAGGGACCAGGCATCGTGTAGAAGAAGTCTTGAAGTTTCCAGTCTGACCCGATGTGGAAGGTGCCACGAATGGTATAGGTGTCGGTAAACAGCACCGAGGTCATCAGTTGGGGCAGCATCCGCAGCGAGTCTGGCCCAAAGTCGCCAATCACCATCAGTTGGACGCTCTTTTTGGGCACGTGCAGCGCTGGTGTAGTGATGTCTCCAACGGGTGTGCCAGGATTGATCGGGGTTAGGGTGACATTCTTCAGGCGCATCGATATGAAGTTCTGGTCATTGATGAATACTTCCGGACGACCGACTACCGTGAAATCGCCGATGATCACATGATCGCTGGTGAAGATCTGCACCTTCACGTCATTTGTCTTCGCCTGAGCCATTTGGCCTCCTGATGATGCGGGTTGTGGCAAGTTACACGTGTGCTGTAGGCAATTATAGTCAGTGGGGGCAGTCGATGCTATCTGTCGACCGCCCCCTTGCACTTACTCTGAGACGGTGAAGAGCATGCCTTCCCCGCGTCCGTTGACCTCTGGAAAGTAGCTCTCATAAGCTGTCACCGGGATCACCTGGAACTGACCTGGCAAACCCAGCCGGACCTGATAGGTGAATTGGTAGGTACCTGCGGGTAGGCTCTCGACGTAGAACATGGCGCGGTCGGCGCGCAGTTCGCTGCCAGAGAGCAGCCACCAGCCCCAGCCCTGGGAAAGCGGATCGCTGGTATCGAGTTCGATGCTGGGTCCTTGGTTGAGGATACTCTCCGTCTCAAAGCTCACATTGATCGGTTCTGCACCAGCAGGATAGATGTCCTCGACCACCACAAAATAGCGGAACTCTGGCGCAATCACGGTCACCTCGACGGTCAGGATGTCGCCGACTGCGCCGCTGGTCACGGGCTGCCCGGCCTCGTTGAGAAAACGACGGCTGACCACCAAACCGCGACTGAGCGGCTGAACCTGTTCAACGGGCAGGTAGGCAGTGAGATGAGCTGCGTAGTAGAGCCGCCCTACCCCAGCAGAGCGCTGGAATTGCAAGCGGTTAACGGCGTCGGTCAGCAGGTCTTCAACGTTGATGTTGATCAGGGTGGTATCGGTGACGTTGCTGCTGTTGACCTGGGTGGAGACCAACTCTGCCCCGTTGAAGAAGAAGGACCAATCGTAGGCCGCTTCGAGTTCACGGGTGGCGCGCATCCATTCGGTGAGGCCTAGAATCGCCCAGGTGCTTTCCTGACTGGTCTCCCAGGCGGAGCCATCACGGGCGACCATCAACCAGCGCACAATGTTAGGCGCCAGCTCGTGATCGGGCCAGACGGTGGCGAAGGTATCCAGCACAATCGCCGTCGTGCGCGTGTCGGTGTTCCAGTTGATACTATCGACCTGGTCCTCTTCCCAAGGTGCGCCGGTCGCGCTCAACAGGGCGCTGTTCACCAGATCGGACTGAAGGTCGCTGAGGCGGGGGTCAGTGGGGTCTTGCAGCCAGATCGACTGAGCGAGCAGGGCGCGTGCCCAATACTGCATGTTGCCACGCTGCTCAAACAGGATCGACGTGTTGGCGGCGTCCGGCGACCCAGCCAGCGTGCTCACATAGTCGATGTAGGTCAGCAGCTGGAGTGCCCAGGAACTGGAGATTGTTTGTAGACTGAAGCGCTCATTCGAAAGATAGCTTAGCGCGCCAGTAACGACCGTCTCATCCACTCGATAGCCTGCCTCACGAGCGGCCAGCAGACCTTGCAGCACATAGGCGGTGACCAATGAGTCACTCTCAGATTGAGTTGCCCAGCCCCATCCCCCATCGATGTTGCGCTGGGCGATCAGGCGTTGCAGCGCAATCTCGACATTGGCGTTCAATTCGGCTTCAAACTCAGCATCCGACAGCCCGAACTCGCGGAAGGCGATTGCGGTGACGGCGTTGGGCAAGAAGGAACTGACGATGGCTTCGCTAAAGTCGGTGCGTGGGGTACGCAGCACATCCAGACCGTCCAGCGTGGCTGAAGCCAAGGATGGATCGATGCGCACGCTGACCTCACCCGCAGTCACATTGTAGGTGGGCGGTAGCACGATCCCCTCGATTTCGGCCCCCTCGGCTGGCAGCAGCCCGGCAGTGCCAACGGTTTCAGGAACCTCGAAGCGGATCACCGGGATTTTGTTGTCGTGCTCTGGGTCGCCCGTCACCGGCTTAGAGGCATCTGTCAGGTCGCCTGATTGGACCTGGAAGGTTAAGTCCAGGAAGTTGGCATCCGGATTGACCGTGACCGGCCAATAGAGCTGTACCCGTCCGAAGGCCGGGACTGTCACGCGCTGTACGGCTTCGCCTTGCAGTTCGACGCCGCTTGCCGCCAACTCAACGACGGCTTCGAGGCTCTCGTCCGTGTTGTTGTTGACCGTCGCACCCAGCGAAAGCTGATCGCCAGCGACGACAAAGCTAGGCGTTCCCGGTCGGATCAGCAGTGGCTTGTTGGAGGTGATGTCGACCTGTGCCTGGCCCACGCGCGTATCGGGTGTGATGGCACGCGCGTCCATACGCCAGGTCGTCAGATTGTCCGGCAGGGTGATGGTCACTTCTTCCACCCCATCGGAGCCAGTGCGGAGGGTGGCTTCCCAATAGGCGGTATCACGAAAATCGCCGCGCACATCGAAGAAGCCTTCTTCGCCGCCTCCACCGCCCCCCTTCCCCTGATCAAACAGCTCTTGATTCTGACGATTGACCAGGTGGACCATTGGCATGGCAGTGCGCACACCCAGCAGTTGATCGCTGTAGAAGTGCTCAACGATGGGGCCGCTGTTAGGCTGAGTCAGCGAGAGCACCGCCAGATCGACCAGCGCCAGCGAGACTTCCGCATCGACCGGGTTGCCCTGGCTGTCTGTCGTGCGGACCTCGTAGGTCACTTCCTCCTGGGGGCCGACGACATCACTGCTGGGGATCACCTCGACGTTTAAGGTCTGGTCGATGGGTTCAACCTCCAACTCGACCATCCCCATACGGAACTCTGGCACCGGATTGGTCTCGTCGACGCCCTTGACGATGGTCACCGAAACGTAGACATTGGGCGCGAGTTCCCCAGTGATCGGGACCTCCAGCAGGTAGGAATTATTCTCCAGGCTGATGAGCTGCGTCTCCAGGATGCTGCCGCGTTCGAGTGTGACGAGCGCCTGGACCCTTCCCGCAAAGGGTGAAGTGATCAGAATCTCAGCTGTTTCGCCCGGTGTGTAGCGATCCTTATCGGAGACCAGGTCGATACGATCATTGTTGGGTTGGCGCCAGCTGATGAAACTATCCGATTGAACCCATTGGAAGGCAGCGCCGCGACTGGTGTTGCCTGCGGCGTCGATCACGCTGGCGGTCAATTTGAACACGCCACCGTTGGGCGGCGTATAGCTGATGCTGGCCCGTCCGCTGGCATTGGTGGTCGCTGGGATGGGGTCCCCAATCGGGATTTCTTCGACATCGACCACCCATTGGACCCGCCCGAATTCGTCTTCCTCACGGACGCTGCTCCAACGGCGCTCGACCACCTGCACCTCAACCGCCTGATTGGCAACCGGGTTGCTGTCCCAATCGACGACGATCAGGCTGGCCATTTGCGGATCGCCTGCCGCGCCAACGTAGTTGTCTGGTTGAACGCCGACATACAAGTCAGCCTGATGGATGACAATCTCGGTGCGTCCGGCGACCTGACGCCCATTCACATCGCTAACGACGGCCTCAAGGGTTAGCAACCCGGCATCATTCGTTTCGATCAGGCTAGCCGGGAGCTCGATGGTAAATACGCCATCAGGCCCGGTAACCCCTTCGCCATCCGCGATGCGCTCGCCAAAGCCAGGGATGAAGTCCTCTGTGCGGCGAGTGCTTTCGTCCCAATTATAGTCGCTGAACTGGAAGCGGCCCGGACCCTCGTAATCGAAGACGCTCTCACCGAGCAGGGCTGTCCAGCTCACCTCAGCATCGCTGACTGGCCCGCCGAAGAAGAACTCGGCGGAGACAGTCACTTGAATGGTGTCACCCACGACAAGTTCGGGCTCGTCACTTTCGACGTTCACAGTGAATTCGGGCGCAGTGAACTCAGCGACCTGAAAGCCCTGCGAGTAAATGCGATCTTCGATGGCCAGTTCCATCCGATAGAAGCCCGTCTGGGCGCCATCAGGGATCAAGAATGATCCGTCGAAGGTGCCGTATTCGTTGATCTGAACCGTTTCCGTTGCCATCGCTTCTTCATTGTTGAACAATGTAAGCTGGACATCAGAGATGGTTGGCAGGCTGTAGGTGACGTCGAACTTATCGCGCAGAACGCCCTTGAAGAAGACCTCCTGCCCAGGGCGATAGAGCGGACGATCTGTGTACATGTAAACGCTAAAGGGTTCGCGCCCACCACTGAAGGGCAGCCCGAAGTCCCAGGGGTTGATACCTTCTGACCAGCCCGACCAGGCGGCGGCGAAGACATCACCAGACGCGGAAATCGCGAACATGTTGTCGTAGAGATTGTCTTGCGGTGGAATGCCAACCTGTAGCAGGCCGTCGTCATCGGTGCTGCCGTTGGCCAGTTCAGCGCCCAGGCGGTCGTAAAGGGTGACAGGCTGACCAGCGATGGCTTGGCCGGTGTCAAGATCAGTCAACCAGACTAGTGCCTCGTTGAAACTAAACTTGGTCAATAGGTTCGCGGTGGAGACCACCATCAAATGGCGAACTTCGCGCTCAGACGCCTGCGGTGAAGACATTTGCAGGAGATAAACGCCAGGTGCCAGAGCACCACCATCTTCGCTGAGTGTCACCCGTTCATAGAAGCTGGCATCAAGTTCCTGCTCCGCATCGACACTCCACTCTCGTAGCACTTGTTCGTCAGGCACAACCAGTTGATAGAGCGAATTGGGGCTCTCGAAGTTGAAGGTGTCAATAAACTGGCGATTGGTCAACTGGGAAAGGCGAAAATCGACGCGCTCCACGTTACGATAGAGCATGAAGACTTCCGCAGCACGACCAGCATCATAGACGCCGTACTGGTTGTCAGTCACATTGAGTTGGACCTCGGGCCCAAGCTGATTGTTGGTAAAGGTGAAGCTAAAGGGCTCATCGATGCTACGGCCATAAACATCGCGTGCACCGGGTAACAGAGTCACTGTGTAGGTGGTTGAAGCCTCAAAGTCTGTCGTGGGACCTGCGCAGAAGTCGAATTCGCTGTAGAAGATGTCGTAGTCGCCCAGTGGCTCCGGTTCGAAGACGAACTTATCCTGGAGCGATGCCTCATCCATCGGGCTGTTGAAGCAGATACGCGGGATGGCTGGGAAGAAGCCTTCGGGGCGGCCACCATCTTCTGGGAAGGTTTCGCGAATTCCGGGGGCCAACACGGTCCTGAAACTGGTGGTGTAGGCTGCCCCCAGCGCGGCACCACCGCCGAGGCTGCTGGCGGTTGATCCAACGCTGACCGTGATGACGTTCCCATAGGGCAGCAGCCCTGAGGGCGTAAAGATCAACGTGCGGCCCTCATCGTCCCAGGCGGCGCTGCCAGCGATGGGTGTGCCATCCTCCGCCTGGACCGTGAGAGAATCTTGCACGCTTTGGCGGTTCATGGGCTGGTTGAAGGTCAGTTCAATGGGTGCATCCAGCGGCGCGTTCTCGCTCAGCGGCTCAGGCGAGAGCGATAACACGGCTGGCTGGACTGTTGTAAAGGACCAACCAAACGGGTCCTGCATGACCGCACCGGTCGAGCTGGTCAGGCCATCCGCGATAGTGACACTGAAGGATGTTCCGCCGGGCAGGGCCTGATCGGGACGCCACATGTAGATGCTGGTATTGATCCATTCACCCTGTCCCGCCACCTGCGGTGAGATCGTTAGCGGCTGCGGAAGCGTGGATTGGTCGGCACCGACCGTTAGCGGGACGACCGGGCGGTTGAAAAACACGGTGATCACCGAGTCCGTTTCCACGCCAGGGGAGTCTGGCGCGGGCGAAACCTGGCCCACTTCCAGAAAGCCGACCGTTTCAACCGCCACCGTCAGGTCGTCCGCAAGGGCCAGACCTTCTGCGCTTTGGGCGGTCGAGTCGATTGAGACGGTGTAGGCGTTCGCCCTTTCAAGACCGTTGGGAGTGAGGCGCAGTGTCGCGCCATCGACCCAGGTCAGCTCATAGGGTAAAGCTGGGCTCAAGCTCAAGCCGTCCTCGACTGTCGCCTGGTTCATTGGCTGGTCAAAGTACAGATCGATGCTGCCGTTGAGGGGTAGTTCTTCTCCAGGGAAAGGCCGCTGAGCGACTATCTGGGGTGTGGTTGGCGGAAGCTCCGACACATCTAGCGTAGGCGGGAGGGGCGTCCGCGTGGGGTCTTCGTCCACATCGATGGAGGGTTCACTGGGTGCACATGCCGGAAAATTGCAGGCAATGGCGGCCAGGGCCAGCAGCAGTAGAACGCTGCGCCCCAGGCTAGCGGCAGGCTGGGACCAGGTCATCATAGGTATTTGCGTCCTTTGCGTGGTTCCCCACTGGTGACCAGAATGCCGTCGCCAGCAAGGTGAATGTAAGCATTGCCCGCCCCGACGACACCGTCGAGGTAGATCATATCGACCTGATCGGGTTCAAGATCAAGCAGGTTATCGAGGATGAACTCATGCGCCCAGTAGCGGAGCCGAGCGTCCTCTTTGAGGATGGCCACTGATTCTTGCTGGCGCACGTACAACATGGACCGCTGATTGTCGATCATCAAGGTGACGTGCGTTGGTCTGCGAATCTCGTAATGGTCGCGCACCACAATATCGACAAAACTGTCGAAAATCATATTGGTGAAAACCGCATAGATTTGGCTCTGGTCCGCCGGAGACAAATTCACGAAATCGTCGTCGCGTTCGAACATGGGACGGCCTCGCTTTCTAGTCACGGCCTGGCAGCAGGGAATAGCTCCGTGCCCACTATTATAGAGAGCACCTAGAAGGCCGCAATGGGTCAAGCATAAAAAAGGTCGCACATCTTCACCCCAATGTACGACCTTTGATTGGCATTTTGATTGGGTTAATCCTAGGGTTCCACCACCGACAGCACGAGATCAATGTCGGCGGCGGCATCCACGAAGAAGGAATCGTAGCTCTGGGTGCCCACCTGAAGCGTCACCGTTCGCACGTATTCAGAGCCGCCGGTTGGTGCGCCGGGTGATGCCAGGGCGCAGAGCGTCAAGGTCAGCTCATCGCAGGTGTTTTCAGCGTCGCAGCTTCCAACGCCGACCGTGCCTTGCACAAAGACCTGAATGAAATCGGGGACGTTGTTACGCAAGAATTGGTAGGCACGCTCTTCGACAATCTCGGCGGCATTCGCGCTATCAAAGGGAACAAATTCCTCGGCGCTGCTGCTCACTGGGAAGCGCACCTCTGTGCCAGCCACGATATTGCGGCAAACAGTGTCTTCACCCGGATTCAAAATATAGGCCAGACCGCGTTCATCATCCACAACCTGGGTCGGGACTGCTGTCCCAGGCGTTCCGGTTGCTGGGGTAGCGGTGGGGGGCGTCCCTGTGACCGTCGCTTGTGCGGTTGCGGTCGGGGTGCCAGGCCCCGGCGTCGAGGTTGGGGTGCGCGTGAACTGTGGGGTCGGAACCAGATCCGACAGTGGGATCAGCGCTACATCAATCGGCCCCTGAAGTTGGCGCACGGCGATCCAGCCGATCGTTCCGCCCAGCGTTTGCACTTCCAACCACAAGCCACTTTCATTGCGGCCCAAGACGGTGAGTGGCGTATTGCCTTCAACCCTGGTCAGGATGTCAAAATCTGTACCTGGCCCGTCGCGCAGGTTTGAGCCGAAAGCGGTTGTGACCTGGGTGGCATCAGGAGTTGCGGTTGCCGCCGTGGTGGGTGTCGCCGCTTCTGCTACCGACTCCGGCGTTGGGCTCGCAGCCTGCTCCGCTGTAGGGGACGGCAAGAAAGTTGCCGTCGCAGTCGGCGCTGGGGTCCATGTCGGAAAAGCCGTATAGGTTGGCAGCAGCGTATAAGTCGGCAGCGGTTCGGCTTCCGGTGATAGGGCCGCGCAGCCGCTTGCCGCAAGACCGATGATTAAAATCGGTAGAAGTCTCTTCACGTCGTCCTCTTCGGGTCAATTGGATTTCTGGCAGCACGAAGTAACAACCGTGTAACGGTGCTGCCACTTGCGGAGGATTGTACCGTGCAGCCTGAGCCTGTCAACTGGCTGGCGCACAAGGGGGAGAGCGCGTTCAGGTCGGCCTATAAGCCGCGTTCTGTCCAGCGACCTAAGGTCGCATGGGCGATCATCTATCTGGGACGGCTGTTGCCAGCCGCCTCAAGCAGCCTACCCGAGACTCCTAAGGTGCGGGCCGCACCTGGTCTCTGCTTGGCCTTGCTCCGGGTGGGGTTTGCCGAGCCGAACCTGTCACCAGGCTCGCTGGTGCGCTCTTACCGCACCGTTTCACCCTCACCACCAATGGTGGCAATTTACCTCTCTGTTGCACTGTCCATCGGGTTGCCCCGTCTGGCCGTTAGCCAGCACCCTGCCCTGTGGAGCGCGGACTTTCCTCAGGCCCACAACGGGGCCCGCGACCGCCCGGCCAACCTGAACGAACTACGATTGTACTGTTTGCTGGCAGCCGCAGCCATTCGTGCTTTAGCGGATCGTTAATCTGGCTTGAACAGCAATTGCAGAACACCCAGGAACACCACCGCACCGATTGTTGCGGAGATCAGCGAGCCAATAAAGCCGCCGCCAATGCTCACACCCAGGACGCCCAGGAGCCAGCCGCCCACCAGGCCACCGATGATACCGACGATGATGTTAACGATGCAGCCGCGTGCCTCGTGGCCAACCAACCGGCCAGCGATTGCTCCTGCCAAGGCACCCATGAGCAAAAAGATTAAGAAGTCAACCATATTAGATGCATTCCTTTGATATGTTTTTCGACCCACATTGTACTCTGAATATCCCTACGCATCATCGTTGCCTCGGTTGCGTGACTCGTTAGCGGCACTGAGGAGAATCTTGTCGATGCGGTTACCATCCATATCAACGATCTCAGCCTGCCAACCGTCCCAACGAACGATGTCACCGGTTTGCGGTAGACGATCAAGCATAGTCATCACAAAGCCACCAACCGTGTGAAAGTTCGCCTTAAGGTTGGGAAGCTCCTCTATGTCAAAGTGATCCTGAAACTCATCGATAACCATCAGGCCGTCTACTAAGAAAGAACCATCAGCGCGCGTTACCACAGCGACCTCGTCTTCGGCGTCCGGCAGCTCACCGACGATCGCTTCCATGACATCGGTCAGTGTAATCAGCCCGGCAAGGGCACCGAATTCGTCGACGACCAACCCCATCTTGACGCGATCCTGACGAAAGCGATCGAGAATACGCAGAGCTGGCATCGACTCTGGAATATAGAGGGGTTCTTCCAGTGCCGCCTCGATGCGTTTGTTAAGCGCTTCTGCACTAGGTGCTTGCCAGAGCGACTTGAGCGACAGCACGCCCAAAACCCGCTCCGGGTCGGTCCGGTGAACGGGATAGAAGGTGTGCGGTTCTGCGGCAATCTTTTTCCGGTTCTCCTCGGATGGGTCAGAGAGGTCGATCGTCGTCAACTCTGGGCGAGGTGTCATCAGGGCGGCTGCTCTCAAATCGCCAAAACGAAAGGTCCGTTCCACCATATCTTGTTCGACTGGGTCTACCACACCCGCTTGGGCAGCCTGCGCGATCAGCACCTTGATTTCTTCTTCAGTGACGTTGGGGCCTTCGGCGTTGCGAGCACCTAGAAGCGCCAGCACAGCATCCGTCGAAAAACTGAGTACTCGCACCACCGGAAAAGCAATCATCGACAAGCCACGCATCGGAGGGCCCAGGATGGTGGCCGCCCGTTCCGGGTTGAGCAAGGCTAGTCGCTTGGGCACTAGCTCTCCGAAGACCAAAGTCAGGTAGGTGATGGCGATGACCACCATTCCAAGTGCAACAGCCTCAGCGTAACGGCCAATGACGGGCAGAGTGCTAAGCGGTTCGATGAGGC
>JAADYZ010000243.1 GCA_010092775.1 Chloroflexota bacterium | reverse complement strand
CATCGACCTGGCTAAAGCCACTGACCGTGGCATCGTGGTGATGAACACGCCCGGCGGCAACACGGTGTCGGCGGCAGAACACACCTTCGGCTTGATGGTAGCCCTGGCGCGTCACATCCCCCAGGCGCATGCGTCCCTAAGCGCTGGCCACTGGGATCGCAAGACCTTCACAGGCGTGGAGCTGCATGGCAAAACCCTGGGCGTGGTCGGTTTTGGCCGGATTGGTCAGGCGGTTGCACAGCGTGCCTTGGCCTTTGGCATGACGGTCCTGGCCAACGATCCATACATCATGAGCGATCTATCCTACGGCACAGGCGTTGAACTGCTTAGTTTGGACGCAATGCTGGCACGGGCTGACTTTGTGACACTGCACAGCATCGTCAGTGACGAAACGCGTGAGATGATCAATGCTGAGACGATTGCCAAAATGAAAGATGGGGCTCGGCTGATCAATGTGGCGCGCGGCCAGTTGATCAATGAAGCTGACCTGGCACAAGCACTGGATAGTGGCAAGCTGGCCGGGGCGGCGCTGGATGTCTACCAGCAGGAACCGCCGCCGGAAAACCACCCGCTGATTGGACATCCGAAGGTGGTCCACACACCGCACCTTGGCGCGAGCACCAGTGACGCACAGGTTGCTGTGGCCGTCGAAGCAGCCGAACTCCTGATCACGGCGCTGCGCAAAGAGGAATACTCAAACGTCGTGAATCCGGATGTACTGACCGTCTAGCTGCGGTACGCCAATTCAGAGCAAGAAAGCGACCCGACCGGTCGCTTTTTTGTTAGGGCTGCTAGGTCGCCGCAAACGTGAGAAGATGTCGGTCAGCGGCGCAGCCATAAACGGTAACTCCGCAGCAGCCAGCGTAGGCCATTGATCCCCAGACGGTAGAATTCTCGCAGTTCGGTCCACAGGGTTTCAGCGGGGCCAGGTTCGCGAGCGGCGAGGCCGTACTTGAGCGGATAGTCCAAATAGTGGAGAAAGTCGCGGGTCAGGCTCTCGAAGATTTCGATTTGGCGTGGGCTCAGGTCTCTCTCCCACTTGGTGGCGCGGGCGGCGTTGGGAGCCTGACCGATTAATTGGTGCTGTGAGACCGTGTAATCGGGAGGTTTGAAGCCACCCGCCGACGCCATCGCGGGTTGATAGTCGATCTCCAGGAATTCACAGAGCGTCTTCAAGGTTTCTTCAGGGTAACAGACCAGGTCTTCGTAAGTGACCCGGATGATTTGCTCTGGGCGGAGGTAACGCTCCGCTGCCAATCCATGGCTGAGTGCTGCCAGCCAATAGGGGGCGGCCTTCATCATGGTGTTGGGGCCCCAATCCAAGGGCATAATCGACGAGGCGACGGCCCGACCGTCGCGTACCAGATGGATGATTCTCGCCTGGGGGAAGAGCTCGACCAGACTACGGGCGTAGGAGATGTTTTCCGGCGTGTGGTCTACCCAGATGGTGGCGTCAGCGTCGCCTTGCGTCGCGGCGTAGCGGGCAACCAACCAGTTCAACAGGGTGGCATAGTCGCTCTTTAGCAGCTCCGCCGGTACGGCTTGGTCGGAAACATCCATTTCCCAGATGCGAAAGCGCCAGTGCTTCCGGATCAACTCAAGTGCCGCGGAGAGGTCAATATCAGGGTGCAAGCCACCCAGTTCTGGCAGGATGCGCATTTTGAAGTGAGATTCTGGGGAGGTGGCGCAGGCGCTGTGCGCACCCAACATCGCACCCAGCAGGGTGGTCCCGCTGCGTGAACACCCCCCGATGAAAACCTGCCGCTGGATCGGAACGTCCCTCATCGCGACTCCTATCAATACCGACCAATGGTCCAAGGCCCCACAATGCTACACGATAAGACAGGGGAATTCAAAGGTCTACATATGGCAAAATGACATGTGACCGCCTATGGCCATGACAGATGACACTATGGACCGCCTATACGACCCGGTAAACTGGAAGTAGACTAGACAACTGTCATGAAACCGCCAGTCAGATCCCCAGTTCCCCGGAAGACTGGCAGCGCAATTCTGGAGAAATAATGGCAAAAGGAACGATTTTCATTAACCAGGATCGGTGCAAAGGCTGCACGTTGTGCACGACCGTTTGCCCCAAGGACCTGATCGAAATGGACCAAGAGACACTGAACGCTTTAGGTTACCACCCCGCACTGCTCGTAGACCCGAGCGACGACTGCACCGGCTGCACCCTGTGTGCGGTGATCTGCCCGGATGTCTGCATCACCGTCTACCGCGAAGCACGCATGCGGGCGACCGCGTAGCCAAAGGCAAAGGACACATCATGAGCAAAGAGCTACTCAAAGGGAACGTCGCCATCGCTGAGGCCGCGCTTCGCGCCGGGCTGCAAGCCTATTTCGGCTATCCGATTACCCCACAGACCGAACTACTGGAGCATCTCTCCAAGCGGATGATTGAGCTGGACCGCGTTTTCTTGCAAGCCGAGAGCGAAGTCGCAGCGATCAACATGGTTTACGGCGCGGCCTGCACCGGCGTCCGGGTGATGAGTTCGTCCTCCAGCCCAGGCGTCAGCCTGATGCAAGAAGGGCTTTCCTACATTGCTGGCTCCGAATTACCTTGCGTGATCGTAGACATCATGCGCGGCGGGCCGGGCTTGGGCAACATTCTGCCATCGCAAGGCGATTACTTCCAGGTGACCCGCAGCGCTGGTCACGGCGACTATCGTCCAATCGTGTTGGCACCGGCCTCCGTTCAGGAAGCCATCGATTTCACAGTGCTGGCCTTCGACCTGGCAGACAAATATCGACACCTGGTGCTGGTCGTCGCGGACGGCCTAATCGGACTGATGATGGAGCCTTGCGAGCTGCCTCCCTTCCAGCCAGTCCGCACAACTCGCCCCGATTGGGCCTTGACCGGTGCAGATGAGCGCGAGCGCAATGTCATCACGTCGATCTACCTCAAAGGCGAGGAGATGGAAGGCTACAACATCAAGACGCAAGAGCGCCTGGCGACCATCCGCGCGACAGAGCAGCGCTGGGTTGAGCACTTGACCGATGACTGCGACCTACTGATTGTCGGCTACGGAACCGCCGGACGGATTGCCTACACCGCCATCGATGAAGCCCGCAGCAAGGGCTTGCGTGTCGGCCTGCTGCGTCCGCAGACCCTCTACCCCTTCCCGGAGCAACGCGTCGCCGAATTGGCCGAGCAAGTGGAGCGGCTGTTGGTGGTCGAGATGAACGCTGGCCAGATGCTTGAGGATGTCAAGCTGGCCGTTGCCGGACGCGCCCCGGTTGATTTCTTTGGCCGGATGGGCGGGATGGTACCGATGCCCGACGAGATCGTATCCGCCATTGACGAATCATTCGCCAAGATGGCGCAGCCAGCCTAACAAGGACAACAAACATGAGTGTGATTGCACCAGAAACTATGGAAACGGTTTACAGCTACCCTCAATCGCTGACTGAGAAGCCCACCCACTACTGCCCCGGCTGCACCCATGGCATCGCCCATCGGCTGGTAGCAGAAGCGCTGGACGAGTTAGGACTGCGTGAGCGCACCGTGATGGTCGCGCCGGTTGGCTGCTCGGTATTTGCTTATGCCTACTTCAACACCGACGCCTGCGAAGCCGCACATGGTCGCGCCCCAGCGATGGCCACCGGCATCAAGCGGGTTGACCCGGATAACATCGTCGTGACCTACCAGGGCGACGGTGACCTGGCCGCCATCGGCTCGGCTGATATTATGCATGTGGCCGCACGGGGCGACAACATCACCACGATTTTCGTCAATAATGCCATTTACGGCATGACCGGTGGTCAGATGGCTCCGACCACCCTCCCAGGTCAGAAGACGACCTCCTCACCAATGGGGCGCAACGTCGATATGACCGGTATGCCCATCCGCATGAGCGAAGTGCTGGCCACCCTGCCCGGCTCAGCCTACATCGTTCGCCGCTCGCTGCACGATGTGAAGCACATCCGCAAGGCCAAGAAGGCCATCCTGACGGCGCTGAAAGTGCAGCAGGCCGGACTCGGCTTCAGCATGGTGGAGCTGCTCTCAAGCTGCCCAACCAACTGGGGTATCCAGCCGGTTGATGCCTTGCAATGGGTAGAAGAGCACATGGTGCCCTACTTCCCGCTTGGTGACTACAAAATCGCTGATGGCGTAGCCGACCTCTAGGAGATACGAGAATGACTCAACAAGAAGCTTTCATCTTTTCCGGGTTTGGCGGCCAGGGTGTGATGTTTGTGGGCCAACTGCTGGCCTACACTGCGATGGACTGCGGCCTGAACGTCACCTGGATCCCCTCATATGGGCCAGAGATGCGCGGAGGAACCGCCAACTGCACCGTCGTGATCAGCGAAAAACCAATTGGCTCACCAATCGTTCGCTTCCCGAGCGTTGCAGTCGTCTTTAACCTGCCGTCTTTCGATAAGTACGAGCCTGTCATTGCGTCGGGCGGCCTGCTGGTCAGCAACAGCTCCTTGGTTGACCAAACCAGCGAACGCGACGACATCACCCTGCTGCAAATTCCGGGTACCGACAGCGCCGATGACCTCGGCAACGTCCGCGTGACTAATCTGATCATGCTGGGTGCGGCGCTCACCGCCCGCCCGGTCCTGACGGTCGATGACGTTCGCGCCTCGCTGGCTGACCATATCCCGGCACACCGCCGCAATCTACTTGATCTGAACTATGCGGCACTCGATCGCGGCGTTGAACTCGCCAGTGATCTGCTGGTGACGGCCTAAGCCATTCCGACCTACAGCGAAAACGCACCCCGGGGGGTGCGTTTTTTGCTTTCCGCCCTGAGCCTCATCAGAGTTGGACAGGCAGTGAACACTCGTTCTATAATCGCTGGCTGGCAACCCAATCGAAAGGGGCAAACTATGACCGCAGATTTGCTGCGCCACTTCTATGAGTACCACTTCTCTGAGAACCGCTCGCTGTGGAACACTTACGTCGTCCCACTGAGCCAGGAGCAGTACCTCGCAGAGGTAGACTATTCCATCGGTTCGGTGCGTCATCACCTGGTTCACATGGCCAGCGTCGATCGCACCTGGTTCACTGAACTGCGTGGCCTGGACATCCCAGAGCCGCTGAACCCGGCACAGTTTGCTGATCGGGAGACTCTGCGTGCGCGTTGGGACCATATCGAAGCCGAGATGCGCGCTTACCTTGCGAATCTACGGGATGATATGCTCAACTCGAAACCGATCATTGATGAGGAAGATCAGGACCTGACGGTGGGTCAGGTGCTGCTGCATGTCGTCAATCATGGAACCGATCATCGGGCGCAGCTCTTGAGATTGCTCAACGGCTTTGGGCTGAAGACGGTTTCGCAGGATTACATCTTCTATGTGTACGACAACCCAACATAATCAGAAACGCCTACGATGACGCTCTTTCAACT
>JAADYZ010000242.1 GCA_010092775.1 Chloroflexota bacterium | reverse complement strand
GATGGGGTACACCAGCCATTGGAATGCGGCTCTTTTTTGAGACGTTGCGGCTGGTCAGAACAATATCCAGCTCATGCGCGATGGTTTCCGCATCCTCGTCGAAGGTCTCGTAAAAATCCCCCAGACGGAAGAAGACAATCGCGTTGGGGAACTGTTTCTTGATGTCGAGATACTGTTGGCGAAGTGGCGTTGTTTTGGCCATGTGATTCTTGAGTTGCCTAACTGAGATGGGCCTTTCCGGAGCCTTTGTTTCCGCAAAGCGACCCTAATTGTAGCGAACACTTGTGCAATTTCATATCGTTTCTTCGGGTGTACGCTGCGATTCGTGCAAGGAGGCGATGTTACATCAGTCATACAGGCGGAGTTTGCGCCGTCTTTGTATGACGAAGTTGCTCTATACTAGATTGGAAGGGGCAGAAGCTCTTATAGCAGAAAGTGGGCGTCAATGATCCTGAAGAATTTGCTGCGGCGCAGTGGCAGGACGATCCTGACGGCCTTGGGGATCAGCATTGGAGTCGCCGCGATCATTGCCCTGGGCACGTTGGTCACTGGGCTAGAAGAAGGCTATGGGGCTGTGCTAGGAGGCAGCGGGGCCGACCTCGCGCTCAGCGATCCCGAAGCGGCGGACGTTATCCTCAGTGCTCTGGACGAAGACATTGCTGCGCAACTGGCCGCTATGCCCGAAGTGGCAGACGTCAGCAGCCTGCTGCAAGGGCTAGCCAGCACGCCAGAGAATCCAATTTTCCTCATCTTTAGCTATCCAGAAGACAGCTTCATTCTCGGTCGCTATCAACTGACTGAGGGCGTGCCGCTCTATTCGCGTGAGGCTGATGCGCAGCGCGGCAACCCGATGCTGTTGGGTTCATCTGCGGCGGAAACGATGAACAAGCAAGTCGGTGATACGATACGGATCAACGAGAGTGTGTTCCGCATTGTCGGGATTTACGAGACGGGCGATGCCTTCGAGGAGGCGGGTGGGGTGATGCGGCTTGAGGATGCGCAACAGGCGCTGGGGATGCAGCGTCAGGTGAACATCTTCTATATTCAGCTCAAATCGCCTGATCAAGCTGACCGGCTGCGTGAGCGAGTTGAGCGACTGTATCCGGACCTGTCATTGACCACCACCGATAATCTGGCGGAAGCAACCACAACGATCCAAAACTCGCGGGCGATGGTCTGGGGCATTACAGCATTGGCGATCCTAGTTGGTGGGGTTGGGATGATGAACGCCAACCTGATGGCAGTGATGGAGCGTACACGGGAAATCGGGACGCTGAGAGCGGTCGGCTGGAGCCGCTTCCGGGTGATGCGCATGATCCTGGCCGAGTCACTGCTGCTCGGTTTGGTGGGTGGCGTGGTCGGTGTTGGGTTGTCGCTTCTGTTTTTATTCGCTTTTGTCGACAGTCTGAGCGTCTTTGGTACAACCACCTCGATTCGCCCAGGACTGCTTATCCAAGCAGGAAGTGTCGTTTTGATATTGGGCTTGGTGGGGGGCTTGCTTCCAGCCTGGCGGGCGGCACAGTTAGAACCAGTCGAGGCGCTGCGCTATGAGGGCGGTACATTGGGCGAGGATCAAAGTCGTCTGCCTATCGGGGGCATGGCAATCCAAAATCTGTGGCGGCGTAAGGTGCGCACGATCCTGACCTTAGTGGTGATTACCTTGACTATTGGCGGGGTGATGACGATTGACGCCATCGTTGCCGGTTTCGGTGACGTAATCGGCGGCTTCTCCGGTGATGCAGAGGTCATGGTGCGGCAGGCAGATGCTGCCGCCACCCTCCTCGCCAATATCGATGAACGGATCGGCGATCGAATTGCCGTCATGCCCGGTGTGGCAGACGTGACTGGGATTCACATGTCGGTCATCTTGGAGGAAACAGGCGTGTTCATGATTATGGGCTATCCACCGCGCAGTCAGGGGATTTCGCGCTTCAACGTGGTCGAGGGCGAAGTGATCTCGACCAACCGGCAGATCATGATCGGTCGCGCGACGGCTACCGCCCGCAACCTAGGAATCGGTGACAGCTTGCAGTTAGGCGAGATACGCTTTCAGATTGTCGGTATCTACGAGTCGGGCAGCGCGATGGAAGAAATCGGCGGGGTGATCACCCTGCGGGATGCGCAGACTTTTGCCGGAAGGCAGCGCAAGGTGACCTTCTTCATGGTGGATGTTTCCAACCGCAATGAGGCGCGCATGATCGTTGAGCAAATCAACGCGAATCATCCGGAGGTCGTGGCGAGCCTGGCAGGAGAATTCGCCGAAGACCTGCCCGACCTGCAATCGACCGATGCACTGGCCAATGCCATCGTGGTGATGGCGGTGCTGGTGGGTGGCGTCGGCATTATGAACACGATGTTAATGGGCGTGCTGGAACGCACGCGCGAGATCGGTGTGCTGCGGGCCTTGGGCTGGCGTCGCCGCGCCGTCTTGGGTCTGGTGATGCAAGAGTCTATCATCCTCGGCTTGATTGGGGCGATGGCTGGTATTCCCATGGCTTTTGGCCTTGCAGCCTACATCCAAACCTTGCCAAGTGTCGGCGCCGCGCTGCCGACCAGCTTCAGCGCTGTGGTGTTCCTGCGATCGATCAGCGTGGCTTTGGGCCTGGGCATTCTGGGAGGACTGTATCCGGCGTTTCGAGCGACACAGCTTCAGCCAATCGAAGCATTAAGGTATGAATAATCAATAATGACTGCAATGCTATCTCGATTTTTGGGGTTGTCTCCCACCCTTCAGAGCGCATAATGTGTTACATCGGTTGTACAAATAGGATTTGGTATACCTAATTATTCTGGATGTATCTTATACTCAACTGGCATGTGACTTACGTGGATATGGTAGAAAGACGATGTAGATGATTTTGAAGAATCTGCTGCGACGCAGCGGCCGGACGATCCTGACGGCCTTGGGGATCAGCATTGGAGTCGCCGCGATCATCGCTCTCGGAACAATGGCTGACGGCCTGGAAGAGGGCTATGGGGCTGTGCTAGGAGGCAGCGAAGCCGACCTGGTGCTCAGCGACCCCGAAGCAGCCGACATCATCCTCAGTGCCCTGGACGAAGAGATTGGCGAGGAACTGGCCGCCATGCCCGAAGTAGAAGAGGTGAGCAGCCTGCTGCAAGGGCTGGTGAGCACCTCTGATAGCCCCTACTTTTTCATTTTTAGCTACCCGGAAGAAAGCTTCATGCTCGGTCGCTATCAGTTGACCGAGGGCGTGCCGCTCTATTCGCGCGAGGCTGATGCGCAGCGCGGCAACCCGATGCTGTTGGGTTCATCTGCGGCAGAGTCATTGAATAAACAGGTTGGCGACACACTGCGCATCAACGAGAGTGTGTTCCGTATTGTGGGGATCTACGAGACCGGCGATGCCTTCGAGGAGGCGGGTGGGGTGATGCGACTGGAAGACGCCCAACTGGCGCTGGGGATGCAGCGTCAGGTGAGTATCTTCTACGTTCAGCTCGAGTCGCCTGATCAAGCCGACCGGCTGCGCGCGCGAGTCGAGCGCCTGTTTCCCGATCTTTCACTGACCACCACTGATGATCTTTCCGTGGGGGCTACGACAGTCCAAACAACGCGGGCGATGGTCTGGGGAATCGCCGCACTCGCGATTCTTATCGGTGGGGTTGGGATGATGAACGCTAACCTGATGGCCGTGATGGAACGTACCCGGGAAATCGGGACGCTGCGGGCGGTCGGTTGGAGCCGCTTCCGGGTGATGCGCATGATCTTGATCGAGTCGCTTATCGTGGGCTTGGTCGGTGGACTATTTGGTGTCGGACTGTCCTATCTGTTCTTGTATGCCTTTGTAGACATCCTGAGTGTCTTTGGGGCAACTACCTCGATTAGTGCTGGACAGCTCATCCAAGCAGGAGCCGTTGTGTTGATCCTGGGCCTGGTGGGGGGCTTCCTGCCGGCCTGGCGAGCGGCGCAGTTGGAGCCAGTCGAAGCGCTGCGTTATGAAGGCGGAACCCTGGGCGAGGATCAAGGTCGGCTGCCCGTTGGTGGGATGGCGATCCAGAATTTGTGGCGGCGCAAGGTGCGCACCATTCTGACCTTAACTGTGATTGCCATTACAATCGGCGGCGTGATGACGATCGACGCCATCGTGGCGGGCGTTGATGATGTATTTGGCGAGTTCTCTGGTGGGGCCGAGATTATGGTGCGTCAGGCAGGCGCAGCAGATACGAGTGTGGCCTTTATCGACGAGCGTGTTGGCGACCGGATTGCGGCTATGCCCGGCGTGGCGGACGTGACTGGTATGCTGTTTACGGCGACCATCTCGGAAGAGGCAGGCGTGTTCGTGATGTTGGGTTATCCACCGCGCAGCCAGGGTATCTCGCGCTTCAACGTAGTTGAGGGCGAGGTGATCTCGACCAACCGGCAGATCATGATCGGTCGGGCAGCAGCTACGGCCCAGAATCTGGGTGTCGGTGACAGCTTGCAGCTGGGCGAGATGCGCTTTCAGATTGTCGGTATTTACGAATCGGGCAGCGCTTTTGAAGAAATCGGCGGGGTGATCACCCTGAGAGATGCGCAGACCTTTGCCGGAAGGCAGCGCAAGGTGACCTTCTTCATGGTGGATGTTGCTAACTCTGATGAAGCGCAGGCAACAGTCGAACAGATTAATAAGGATCATCCGGAGGTCGTGGCGAGCCTTGCAGGGGAATTCGCTGAAGACCTGCCCGACCTGCAAGCGGCTGACGTGATGGCCAATGCTATCGTAGTGATGGCGGTGCTGGTGGGTGGTGTCGGGATGATGAACACCATGCTAATGGCGGTACTGGAACGCACCCGCGAGATTGGGGTGCTGCGGGCCTTGGGCTGGCGCCGTCGCGCAGTGCTCAGCCTGGTCATGCGCGAGTCGATCGTCCTGGGCGTAATCGGTGCGATCGGTGGTATTCTGACTGCTTTTGTTCTGGTGGCGTTCATCCAATCGTTGCCTGGCATTGGTGAGGCTATGCCCGCCGAGTTTAGCGCGGTGGTGTTTGCACGATCGATAAGTGTAGCATTGGGATTGGGCATTCTGGGTGGTTTGTATCCGGCCTTTCGAGCGACCCAGCTCCAGCCGGTAGAAGCATTGAGGTATGAGTAATCATGAGTGAATGGATTATTGAGACCCGCGATCTGACGCGGGTTTACGGCAAAGGTGAGACGCAGGTTAAGGCGCTCGATCAAGTCAATATATGCGTCGCGCAGGGCGAGTTTGTCGCGGTGATGGGGCCATCAGGCAGTGGTAAGAGTACGTTGCTTAATATGCTTGGGGCTTTGGATGTTCCGACCACGGGGCAGGTGTTGATTGACGGCGAAGACCTGGGGAAGATCAAGAACAAAGATCGCTTCCGATCGACAAAAGTTGGGTTTGTGTTTCAACTACATAACCTTATTCCAACCTTGACCGCACGCGAGAACGTTGAAGTACCCATGATGAATCAGATGGGCAGGCGGGCACGCCGTAAGCGCTCCGAAGAATTGCTGCATGCAGTTGGCCTAGGCGATCGCATGTCGCACCTGCCAGGGCAGCTTTCTGGCGGGCAGCGCCAGCGCGTGGCGATCGCACGTGCGCTGGGGAACAATCCACCGTTGGTGTTAGCCGACGAACCAACAGGGTCCTTGGACACGAAATCAGGCCAGAATTTGCTTGACCTGATCCGTCGGTTGAATCGCGAACAGGGGGTCACCTTCCTCACGGTGACGCATGACCCCGCCGTCGCCCGGCAGACAGACCGCGTTATCGTGATGGCTGACGGTCGCGTTGATCGCGAAGATATCATTGGGTCGCCGCTAGAAGAAGACCTCAAAATGTGGCGTCACTCTGGCCTGGGGCAACGCATTTTGAATGGCGACTCGAATGGCTTGAACGAGGTTATTGAGGACCAGGAAGCCGTCGCAACATTGCGCGACCTGCTTGAGGATGCAGATGGGCGTATTGTCGGTTAGAATCGTAGAGTAAGATCAAATTACGATATAGTTTTTTCGCGAGATGGTATGGCGCACTATCATATTACACCGTCGCACCGCCAACGTCCGCCGACTGCTCCTGGCTTGCCTCTAATCGGACATGCCCATCAGTTCATGGGTGATCCGATGCCTTTCTTCCTGGAAAAATACCGAGAGTTTGGTCCGGTATTCCGGCTATCTGTCGCTAATCGTGAATATGTTGTGATGGCTGGTCTCGAAGCCAATATGTTCTTGGCCCGCGAAGGCGATGAGTTGCTCAGCAGTGAAGTGCTCTTCGGCCCTATGGGCCGAGAGATGGGTGCTGACCAATTCCTGGTGGCGATGGATGGGCCGCCTCATCGTCACTTACGCAAGCTGATGCGAGCCGGTTACGCCAAAACGGCTACAGAACCTCACCTGGCTGACCTCGTGCGCATCGCACGGGAATGCGTCTCATCGTGGAAGCCTGGACAGCCGATCTCAGTGCTTGACAACATGCAGTGGATCGCCTTTCAAGAGATCAGTCAGGTCATCTATCGAGAGGACATGCGCGAGCATTTTGAGGATGCACGCATTGTGTTCCGCTATCTGCTCAACGTCTTGATGATCCAGCGCTGGCCTCGCTTCATGCTGAAGCACCCCCGCTACCTGAAAGCAAAGCGAGCTCTGTTACAGCTTGCCAAGGAGTTGGTCGCTAAGCAGGAACTGGATACAGACCTCAGGTCGCTATTGTTGAGCGATTTAGTGACAGCTACCGACTTGGACGGCCACCCATATAGCGAGGGCGATCAGTTGATGTTCGCGATGGGACCCTTTGCCGCGGGACTGGACTCCCTGGCAAGTACGCTGGGTTTCATGCTCTATGCTCTGGTGAGCCGACCTGGGGTGATGGCGCGGGTGCGTGCGGAGGTTGACCTGCATTTCAAGGACGAAGCGATTCCAGTGCTGCGCGATTTACCCCGTCTAGAAGCGCTATATGGAGCTTGTATTGAAGTGCTTCGACTTCACCCCGTCACACCCTTCATCCCGCGGATGGCGGCTGAGTCCTTCGAGTTTGCTGGCTACCAGATTGAGCAAGGGGATCAGTTGTTGATTTTGACAGGGCTGACCCACTTTATGCCGGAGTACTTTCCGGAACCCTATCAGTTTGATATTGATCGGTATCGGGCGCCACGCAGCGAGCATAGGCAGGCGCTCGGTGTGTTGAATCCCTACGGCCTAGGCGGACATTCTTGTCTGGGGGCTGGAATGGCCGAAGTTTTACTAATGATTACAACGGCAGCTTTGGTGCAGTCGGCGACCTACGAGATGGATCCGCCGGACTACCAACTCAAGACGCGCTTGACGCCCATCCCCAGCCCAGATAGGGGTTTCAAAGTAAAGGTGATCAAGCATCGACATTAGGGCTCAGCAGCCAGGGTGAGCCATTCGCCGTTGATGAACTCGCCGTTCTCGTCGAGGTAGTAAGCGGTCACGCGGATAGCAGCAGGTTCGCTGCCGGGTGGGGCTTCAAGGCGATAGACGTCACGCACGATCTGGCCTTCAAGCCACCCAGACACGGGTGACCAGCCCTCCACTGGGTGGCTTTGATCTGCTTGGGCCAGCAGGTCTTGTGGCCCAGTCGGCGGATCAGTGCTGAGCAGGTGCACGGCAATGCTATAGTCGCGCTGCGGTTTCTGACGGGCTTGCCAGTCAACACGCAGCGTATAGGCGTTGCCATCCACATTGAGTTGTGCATGGTGTACGATTAGGTCGTCGTTGACGACAAAGGCGTCGTTGACGATTGGTCCGATGACTGGAGCCGTAGAGATTTCGATCAGGCCGGGGGCATAGGTTGACAGGTGAAACTCCCCCAAAACACCTTGCCACCAATCTGCGGGGAAAACAAAGAAGGTCTGGCTGAGCGTCAACAAGCGATCGCCTTCAGCAAGATACTGATCGAGAGGAGCGTTGTGGTCAACCAGATTCACCCCCTCAAGCTGCCCACGGTAAGCTTGTGCATAAGCCGCGCCCCAATAATCATGCCCCCAGGGAATCATCACAACGGTTGGGCTGGACGGTGCAGCCGCTTGATCGACAATGGCAATCTGCGCTTCCACACCGCGATCTTGGGTAATGGCAATCACCGCCGGATAGTTGCGCCACGCGGCAATACCGATGAACGCGATCAGCATGCCGACGGCCAAATATCCCCACTCGGCGCGTTTGCTCCACAGGAAGGTGGCCAACAAGGCCAACCCAAGCCCGGCCAACATCGATACGGGCAGTTTGACTGCCAAGATGGCATCGCCAATGAAGCCAGCATAGATAATCACGATCACCCCGGCAAAAGGTAGCCAGGCCAGATGCAAGCCAGCGATCTGCCGCCACCAATCGAGACGGTTATCGTTTTGCGGCTTAAGGGTCATGAGGCCGCCCAACCCTAATCCGATAAACAGGAACGGCAGGTCATCATTGAGCACCTGGAAAACAATCTGCGCACGGATCCATAGTTCGGCTGGATCAAGCGGGATGGCGGCATCACGCGCATTTTTGGGGTTGAAGACCATCTGCCAGAACCCCTGCCAGGTGGTGGTTTCTCCGAAGGTCCAGGTGGCGCCCATCCATTCGCGCAGGGGCAAATAGAGATAGAGCAGGAAAGAGCCCAGGCCGATAGCGACCAGCAGTGGCAGCTTCTTGACGATCACACGCCATTGCGGTGCGACGATCAGCGCGACAGCAGGTAGCAAGCCTACCAGCGCCCGGCCATGCAGCACCCCATTGGCCAGAAACAGACCCAAGCACAGCAGCTCGCGTGGCTCACCGCTGTCGTTGAAACGGAAGGCAAACAAGAGGATCAGGGAAGTAAGCAGCATGCTCATAGTGTGGACTTCGGCCAGTGATCCATCGATCCACATGGAGGTTGACACCGAAAAGAGCAGAGCACCCAGTAATGCGGGAAGGCGCCGCGCACCCAAATGGCGGGCCAACAGCACGACGACACCAGCGGTTAACGCTCCCCACAGCAACGATAGCAGCGATGCAGCGGTTGCCGGGGAGAAGCCGAACAAGCGCAGCAAGCTGACCAAACTTGAACCGGTGATCAGGTAGAGAGGATAGCCGGTGAAGTGGATATGCCCCCAACGCGGCAGCGCGTTCTGAATGTTGCCAACATCAGTAGCATAGCGATGATAGCTGCCGTTGACATGGGTTTGGAGTGTCAAGGCGAAGATGATGCCAGAGGCCAGCACGGCCATTAGCGGCACAAACCACTCGGACTCCCACAATGCAGTGAGGCGCTGGCCGAATGCCTGCGATTGGGGAAGCGCTTTGGTCGAGCGGTTAGTGGCATGAGACGGAGCAGACATGAGCATCTCCTCAAGCTTCGGGGGCGAATGATAGCACATTGGCGGTGGATTAGGCAGGCGATTGGTTTGATCCATTCTCTGGGCCGCGTAATCCCTGGGCCAGGATCGCCGTTTGCTGAGGGTCAAACTTGTGGTTGAGATCGCGCTGTGGGAAGGGAATCTCGATTTGATGGGCGTTAAGCGCCTTGTAGATGGCGGTGTTCACTTCGTCTTGCATCACTTCGACGTCAAAGGGGACGCTAACCCACCAACGAGCCCTGATGTTCAGGGACGAATCGCCAAATTCCATGAGCAGGGCATCGACGGGCCGGTCTTGCTCAATCGACTTGCACCCCTTCACGGCATCGACAATCACCTGGCGCGCCTGTTCAATATCGGTGCCATAGGCTACCCCGACGACCGACTCCATCCGATAATTGTGATCGGGATAGGTGTTGTTGACGACCAGACTCTTGCCAATCACGGAGTTTGGTATGATGACCATGCGATTGTCCAGGGTGCGAATGCGCGAGCTGCGCAGGCCAATATCCTCCACATCACCCCAGGTTTGCAGGTCCAGAATGTCGATCCGATCACCGATCCGATAAGGGCGGTCGAGCATAATCAGCAGACCGCTAATGGTGTCCTCTAGCGCTGCCTGAGCAGCCAGCGCCACCGCCAAGGAGGTTATACCTAGAGTGGCAATCAGGCCGCTTACATCAACGCCAAAGCGGCTCAGCAGCGTGCTCAGAGCGATAGCAGCAACAATGAACAAGACGATCCGACGGAAGAAGGGCAGCAACTGCTCCACAAGATCGACCTCGACGGTGCGGCGCAGTTCGCTCGAATACCAGTCGAACAGGCCGTTGATCAGTCGCCAGGCCAATATAAAGCCAGCAAACAGATAGAGGGCGAAGAAGATGCTGTCGAGCGTATTCGCGGTGCCCTCTGGGATGAAGGTCAAGCGGCTCAGGGCAAGGTCAGTGACGAAGATGACCAGGAACCAATAGGCGATTGGTCGGATGGCACTCAGCACGTTGTCGTCGAGGGTGGTATCTGTCTTACCCACAACCCTGCTGGCCAAACGACCCAGCACAAGCTGGACCACCCAACGCCCCAGGGTGGTGGCAATCACGATCAAGGCCAGGGAAATGCCTAAATTGATCAGTTGCTCTGAATCAAGCGATAAGGAAAACCCGTCCATAGTCTGGTTGCTCTCCCCACAATATGTTAGAACTCACGCTGCTAAGTCAGCCGCTAGCGGTTGACGCACGTTGCGATCGATTGACTGTGCACCTAAAGGCGACGCTATGCGCATCCTATACGTTGACGTGGACTCTCTCCGACCGGATCACCTGGGCTGCTACGGATACCATCGCAAGACCAGCCCGCGCCTGGACCGCCTGGCTCAGGAGTCCGCACTATTCACGAATGTCTATGCCAGCGACACGCCCTGCTTGCCGTCTCGAACGGCGCTGTGGAGTGGTCGTTTCGGCTTTCGTACCGGCGTTGTCACCCATGATGGCACGCCCGCCAACCCTTTCCTGGATGGGCCGCGACGGGCAACGCGTGACAGCTTCTTCAATAGTAGCTGGATGACGGCGCTTCGCAAAATTGGCCTGTACACGGCCACCATCAGCCCCTTTGCGGAGCGTCATGCAGCCTGGCATTGGCTGGCTGGCTTCAACGAGATGATCAACCCAGGCCAGATGGGCATGGAGCGCGCAGATGACATCTGGCCCTTGGTCGATGATTGGCTGGAGCGACGTGGGCAAGATGAAGACTGGTTCTTGCATATCAACCTGTGGGACCCACACACACCCTATCGGACACCAGAAGAGTATGGCAATCCTTTTGTCGATTCTGCACTGGATGGCTGGTTCACCGAAGCGCTGCGCAAAGAGCAGTGGATGAGTCACGGGCCGCATGGAGCGCAGGAGCCCAACGGCTGGGGGGACGAGGACGACCATGAACGCTACCCGACCCGTATACCCAATCAGATCGACTCGATGGAGGCGGCCAAGCTGTGGATCGACAGCTATGATACCGGCGTACACTACGCTGATCGGATGATCGAGCAAGTGCTGGATAAACTGGACCAGATGGGCATTTACGATGACACTGTGATTATGGTTAGTGCGGATCATGGTGAGAACCTGGGCGAGCTAAACGTTTGGGGCGATCATCAAACCGCTGACCAAATGACCTGCCGGGTCCCGCTGATTGTCCGCTGGCCGGGTGTGACGGATGAGGGCTGGGCCGATCATGGTTTGCACTATCAATTTGACTGGGCGGCCACCCTAATTGAGATGCTGGGGGGTGCCGTTCCAGAAAACTGGGATGGCCATTCTTTTGCAGAAGCATTCCGGGCCAGCGAAGCTGACCCAGGACGGGATTTTCTGGTATTGGGGCATGGATTGTGGGCGGTGCAGCGCGCGGTTCGCTTCGAGGACTACATCTGCATTCGGACCTACCACGCTGGCTACAAGCCCTATCCACCGGTGATGCTGTTTGATCTCAAGCATGATCGGCATGAACAGCATAATCTAGCCGGGGAGCGTGGCGATCTGGTCAATTGGGCCATGAGACAGCTTACGGATTGGCAGTCCGAGATGATGCAGCGCAGCCTGAGCGATGTTGATCCGCTGATGACGGTCATGCGTGAGGGTGGGCCTCCACTTTGCCGAGATCGCTCATCTTATTTGGATCGGCTGAGGGCGACCGGTCGTGCCCATCACGCCGAGATGCTGCTGCGTCAGCATCCGGATGAACTACGGGCAAGCTCTGCGTGACCG
Source organism: Chloroflexota bacterium (assembly GCA_010092775.1). Lineage (GTDB taxonomy): Bacteria > Chloroflexota > Anaerolineae > Aggregatilineales > UBA3940 > TC-71. Next base: position 602 of record JAADYZ010000242.1, on the reverse strand, counting down.
TGACGAACGATCAAACCCAAAGAGAGGCAGCAGAGACCGCTGGTATCCTGGTGGCTGTAGTGGGGCTGCTGATCTTCTTCGCGCTGGCCATGGGCAGCATGCGAGACAAGTCGCTCACGTTTGACGAGGGTTTCTATGTGGCGCGCGGGTGGGCCTTCATGCAAACGGGCGAGCTGCTCACCCTGGGGCACCCTCCGCTGGCCATTCTGCTTGTGGGCTTGGGCGTATCATTGGAAGCGTCTCTGCCTGATCCGCGTGGCTTGGATGGCTGGCTGGAGGGCGACCCCGAACGTGTCAGTGAGGATTTGCTGTGGGGAGGCGAAGTCGACTTCCGCCGGGTGACTTTTCTAGGGCGAATCACAATAATTTGGCTGGGTGTACTACTCGGAGCACTGCTCTGGCGCTGGGCCAAGGAGTGGTATGGTCCTGGCGGGGCGAGCCTCGCTTTAGCGCTCTATGCTCTATCACCCAATTTGTTGGCTCACACCCGTTTGGCTACGACTGATCTGCCGGTTGCCGCTTTCTATGTTGCCACTCTTTACGCCTGGATGCGCTTTCTGAGGCAGCGAAGCGGTCACTGGTTATGGATCAGTGGAATTCTC
>JAADYZ010000241.1 GCA_010092775.1 Chloroflexota bacterium | reverse complement strand
GCTTCCTTTTTCGTCAGGAATTCGAACTCACCACGTTCGCGGCGACCTTCCAAGTCTTTTAGATATTGGATGCGCTGCCGGATGGTGCGCCAATTTGTCAGGGTGCCACCCAACCAACGCTGATTGACATAAGGCATCCGGCTGCGGGCTGCCTCACGGGCAATCGTCTCTTGCGCCTGGCGCTTGGTACCGACAAACAGAACAACGCCGCCACCTTGTACGGTATCACGAACGATGTCATAAACTGACTTGAGAGATACGAGGGTTTGTTGGAGATCAAGGATATGAATGCCGTTACGCTCGGTAAAGATATACGGCTTCATTTTGGGGTTCCAACGACGCGTGCGGTGGCCGAAGTGAACGCCCGTTTCCAGCAGGGCCTTCATAGAAATGACTGGCATGTTTGGTTTATCCTCTTCGTTTTGGTCACCCGCTGCTGTCACCCTGAGCGGAACCAAGCTCATCAGCTTGGCACGACCGCATCAGTCAGGCAGCGTGATTAATTAAACTACTGATGCATTGTCAAGAAATCGGAGCGATTATATCGTAGTGGGGGGTCAAATTCAATGGGTCTCGCCATTGCAGATAGCGAGGCAGCGCAAGTGAGCCTGACTCAGCCCGGCATTGACTTCAAGGAACGGAGACCCATCACTTCTGATGACTGGCAATATTGCGTCATCACAATCAAAAGCCCACATGCGCACATCATAGCTTTAGAAGGGCCGCGCGAGGTTTAACGGGCTGACCCCGCTCATTGGACTTAGCGGGTGTGCGCTCCACTAGAGTTAGTCGAGGTTCAGTTTCTTCTCTAGATCGGCCAGGGCATGCTCAAGTCGCTGCTGGCGAATGCTCTGGGTAATGTCGCCTTGCGTGCGTTGAATCACGCTGCGCAGCGTATCTGAGCGGCGACGCAGACCATAAGTCAGCGCGTCGGGAAAGTCGAAGGTCATCAAGATGTGATAGATACTCTCCATCTGGCCCAGCAGATGTTCGGCTTCTTGATCGTGACCTTTCCGGATGATGTCGAGTGCAAAGCGCCGCAATTCAGTAGCAGCCTCCGCCAAGCCGTTCAGATAGGTCGCGCCGACCACAGAGAGGTCCTCGGGTGTAGGCAAGGGTTCACCCCGCACGATGGCGTAAGTGGCGAAGGCTTCAACCAACTCCTTGAGGGCGTCTTGCATATACCCGGAATAGTATAGGTCCGGATGACCTTCTACCCCACTGGTCAATTCGTCAGCAGCGGCGCGAGCTGTCTCTAGGCCGGCCTGGGCTTCTTCCCATTGACGACGATGAACTGCCCGGATCGCATTCGCGCAGTTCCGGATGAGCATCCGGGACTTAACAATGGCTTGATCGCGGGCAGCATTTTTCTCCTCGAATTGAGCTTGCAACGCCTCGGAGATTTCGTCTAGGCGGTCCATTAGAAGGGAAGATCCTCTTCCTCTTCAACGGGCTGGCTGTTGCCACTAAAGCCACCGCTAAACTCAACATCGCCGGGTTGGTCATCGCGATTGCCCAGGAACTTCACTTCACGAGCCGTCAGTTCCAGCGAGGCGCGGGGTTGATTGTCACGGCTGCTGATATATGCACTCGCGCTGATACGACCCACCACCATCACTTGACGGCCACGCTTGAGGAACTGGTTGGTCGTCTCCGCCAGTCGATCCCAGCAGGTCACGCGGAACCAGGTCGTTTCATCTTGCCACTGCCCATCAATCTGGCGGCGGTTATTGACAGCAACTGTAAATGTTGTGACAGGTTTGCCACCCTGGGTGTAGCGCATCTCTGGGTCTTTGCCAAGATTGCCTACAATAATGCACTGCTGATACACGGGTGTATCTCCTTGTTTACCACTGAAAACAGATTAGAACAATTGTACCGTTAAGACGAGACAGATCACCACATTAGCACTATAGCATTGAGTTGTGACATCTATTGTCACTTGAGGATGCAAGGTTAGAGAATTGTGTTCGTACAATACAACAAAGCAGGGACCTACGCAAGAAAGCCTAGTTCATCCTGCCTCCCAGCTTTTGGCGCTCGCAGCTCCGGCAATTTGCTGAGAGCCAATCCCTCATGCTATATTGCGTTAGGCTTACCGACCGCGAGCAAGGAACAGCGCCATGACCAACTCCGAGGCCAACCCAGACAGCAGCGAGGACACAACAGTTAGCGCACCGACGCGCACCGAGCAGTTCACCCGTGATGGACTTCCGCCTGGCACCGGCAAACTGAACCCCACCGCTGCTGCCGCTCACCAGCGCATCTCGGCGCAGGATCGCCAACGCCTGCTGCGTGACTTGAGTGGCACGGGCTCCCTACGGCGCAGCATTAAGGTCGACCAGGCCCCCGTCACCATCAAGCAGTTTCTGCGCGGCGAAATCGATCTCGATACCGAACTGGCGCGCCGCTTCGCCAATGCGCCGTTGCTAACGTCGATTGCTCGCTCCCCACAGGATGCCCGACCTGCCAGCCGGTCCACCGCCATGTTAATGAGCCAGGACGGCAGTGCTATGCTGACTCTGGATTTGTACAACGATCAACAGGTGACCGAGGCCACCTTCACGTTGAATCATATGTTGGCGCTGCGCTTTCATCTGCCAGACCTCAGCAGCTACGACAAGCGTCGCTGGCTCGACCTGATGCGACGCGAAGTTGGCGTTGCCTTCTTATGGACCAGCCGCCGCTGGGAAGACGACTACTTCATCTTTGTCATTCGCCCACACTACGTCCGTATGTACGCCTTCTCTCCCCATCGCTTTGAGTCGTCAGCCCGCTTGACCCACCCCGTCGCCCGCCAGTTAATCAATTGGCTGGATATGCGTTGGTTCAAACAAGCTTAGTGAGTGCCGCTTTTCGTTAACCTCTCTATTCGTTGCGCAAATCTGACGTCAGCCGGGGTTCGCGATATACTTGTAATTCCGTCAAAATCGACGTGATTCTAGTGAGGCGAACTCGTGTTTGAAGTGGTCTTTCTGGGGACCTCCGCCAGCGCCCCCTCGATTCAGCGCGGCCTGAGTTCCCAGATTGTGATGTATAAAGACTATCGCTTTCTCATTGACTGTGGAGAAGGGACCCAGCGCCAGATTCTGCAAAGTGGCCTGGGCTTTCGTCGGCTGGACAAAATTTTGCTGACCCACGGGCATCTGGATCATATTCTCGGACTGGCCGGATTGATTTCCACCTTCTCCCGTTGGGATGCCATGGATCGCATCGAGATTTGGGGCGGCAAATGGACGCTAGAACGCGTTCACGACCTCATCTTCGGGGTGGTGCTGCGCGGCGACCGCCCACCCGTGAATATCGAGCTTCATCCCATTGAACCCGGTTTACTCTATGACGAAAAAGACTTCCAGATCTACGCCTTTCCGGTGGAGCATCGCGGGCCGGACTGCTTCGGATTCAGCTTCGTCGAGAAGTCACGTCGTCCGTTTTTGAACGAGAAAGCTGAGGCCCTTGGCGTCCCACGCGGTCCGGAACGGCGTGATCTCGTTGATGGCAAAAGCATCAAACTCCAGAGTGGGGAGGTCGTTCATCCGGACGACGTGCTGGGTGAGGTCTTACCGGGAACAAAGATTTGCTTCACTGGCGACACAGGCAATGCTCACGCGCTGCTTGAGGACGTCTATGAAGCGGACTTGCTGGTGAGCGAAGCAACCTACCTTGATTCAGAAGCGGATCTTGCGCGGCGCTTTGGGCACCTGACGGCCAAGCAAGCGGCTGAACTGGCCATTAACGCGCGCGTCCGGTACCTGCTGCTGACCCACGTCTCGCGACGCTATTTCGAACGCGACATCATTGCAGAGGCCCAGGCTCTATTTGAAGATGCATTTGTCGTCCGTGATTTCGACCATTTCCGCGTGCGCAACGGCCAACCCCTGGAAAAACTGGACAATGGGCGATAGCGTTGGGATAATGAATTCGCAGTCATTGATCTTGCTCATGGCTAAGGAGTCAGGTATGGATTTCACCCAAGAACATTTGCGTCCCGGTGTACGCCGGATCCAGTTGATAGGCACGCTTGACGCCCCTGGTGCGATGTCGATTGAAGAGACCTTTATCTCTGCACTAACAGCGGAGGGTGGGCAGGTCATTATCGATCTGACACAAACCGAATACATGTCGAGCTATGGGCTGCGTATGCTGCTGGTGGGAGCACGCGAACTGCAAGACTCGGGTGGCAATCTGCACTTAGCAGGCGCGAGCGAGGCGGTTATGGGTGTATTGCAGATGGCCGGTTACGATACGATGTTCCCGGTTTACGATACAGTCGATTCTGCCCTGGCGTCGATCTAACGCGTCAGCGTCTAGTAATCCCCCGATGGAGCAAACGTCAAGGTGTACGTTTGCTCATCGTAGTTATTGTCCTCATAGATCTCAATCACATCATCGTTGATGTCAATCCGGATATACGCAGTAAACGTGCTCGTCTCTTCGCATGGGAACTGCATTTCGCCATTAAGGATGTAAGCAGGCCGCACATCGCCCCATTGGAGTTCCTCAATGAACTCGGTCCGCAAGACATGTTCCCCCCAGCCGAGCGACCACTCCACAGTGAAGTTACGGGCTGGGCCGGTGCCACGATTCTGGATGCCTAACTGTACCAACATGAAGTCATTGCAAAGCACCCCATCACTGGCCAGCGCGAGAATGGGCACAAGGTCTGGTGCATCAATGCCAGCTCCTGGAATACCGATGAAACCAGTTGGCGTGATGCGGGGGCGTGACGGATCAGCCGGTTGACCAGGGTCCCCACTCGCGGAGGGGGGGGCAGCCGTCGCCGTCTGGGTCTGGTCCAATGGGATTAGCGTGACAATCGACTCAAGGGTGGCCAGCGGGGTCCGAGAGGGGACACGCTCTATAGTTGGAAAGGGAGTAAACGTCGCTTGGGGTGTAGCGGTCGGCAGAGGCGTTGCCGAGAGCAAGGCCTGGTCGATAGTTGGGAACGGCGAGCTCTCAGGAGCCTGTGCGCTATCCACTTGTGCACATCCGATCACCATCACGGCGGCTAACAGAATCATCCCCAGGTGCTTGGGCCCCACAGTGTTGCGATTGTTCACGCGCTTTCTGTCCCTCGATTCATCAAAATCGACTGGTCAGAGTGTACCATTTTGGTGAAGCGAGGCACAATTCAAGTAGTTGCACACTGAAAGGGTTTCGTGGGAGAATAGTCTCGCTGATCGATCAACTACCAGCATAATAGACGGAGCAGCAAGATGTCTGATTGGGTTGGGCGTACCATCTCAAAAGTCGAAATAGACCGCATGATCGGACGCGGGGGCATGGCCGAAGTTTACTTGGGCCGTCACACCACCCTCAACCGACCAGTCGCGGTGAAGGTGCTTCAAGCTCACTTGCTTGACGATGAGTCGCAAATGAGCCGCTTCACCGCAGAAGCCCAATCTGTCGCCTCATTGCGGCACCCTAACATCGTCCAGGTCTATGACTTTGACGTTCTAGACGATCGTCCCTATATCGTCATGGAGCTGCTAGACGGGCTCTCCCTAAAGGAGTACCTCAAGGCGCTGGGTAAAGCTGGCGGCACCTTGTCTCAACAAACAGTCCTGCGGATCATCACAGAGCTGGCCAGCGCGCTCGATTATGCACACGAACGACAGATCATCCATCGTGATGTCAAGCCAGCCAATGTCATGCTGCGCTCCGAAGCTGGCCCCATTGATGCCACACGTCCGCTAAGCAACACTGTCGACACCGTACTGACTGACTTCGGTATTGCTCGCATCGCTGACGCCAGCCACAAAACCGCCTCCGGTGTCATCGTTGGCACACCTGCCTATATGAGTCCAGAACAAGCCAGCGGGGAGAAGGTCACTCCAAGTTCCGACATCTATTCATTGGGCGTCATGCTGTATGAGCTGCTCTCAGGACGACTACCCTTTGACGGCGAGACCTCCGCCTCTGTGCTGCTCAAGCATATGACGGAAGTTCCCCCGACGCTTGAGGGGGCCACGCCCGAACTTGATCTAGTTTTGACAACCGCCCTGGCCAAGCGCCCTGCAGATCGTTTCCAGACGGCCGGGGCCTTAGCCGATGCCCTACGATCGGCGCTCGCTGGTGAGTCGCCTGTGCTGATGACAGGCTCCATCTACGAAACCACGCCGATGCCCCCGATGGCACAAACGAATACTCCTGCACCGGCCGCCACCGCTACGCTACCCAGTCCGGTCCCACCCACGACCGACACAGGCCAACAGACCCAACCCAGCACATCGACCGACAGCAATCTGACAGCAACTGCCCAGATAAATGCGGGTGGCTTTAACCCGATGTGGATTGTCGGTGGGGTTGGTGCCCTGGCCTTATTGATCGCCGTGATTGCTCTCGCGGCCATTGCTCTGGACAACGACGAAATAGAGCCAGTCGCCGCAGCAACAGACGCAGTAGCTGAGGCGACCGACATCCCAACAGAGGCGCCGGCGGCAGAAAACGACCCCACTGAGGAAGAAACAGAAGAACCTGGCACCGAGAACGAGCCGACTCCAGCACCAACCGCCCCCCCTGAAGCAGACCTTGACCCCAAAACGCCTATTGGGACAATCGTGATTCGCGACGATACCTTAAGTGCCATCCTTGCAGGTATTCCAGACCCAGAAGAAGGCACATTCTATGCCGCCTGGCTTACTGAGCCAGAAACGAATGCTCTGTTTTTGGCACGCCTATCGGTATCAGATGGGCAGGCCTCCTTCGCCTTTACCGACCCAGGCGGTGAAAATCTACTCGCGACTTACAGTCAACTGGCTGTTAGCGTTGAGGAGTCGCGTGATACGGACCCGATCCAGCCCGCGACAATCGTGTTTGAGACTCGGCTCGCAGACGACTTGATCGAGCGTCTGCGCCATCTTGACGAGTTGTCACGCGGGCTGACTTTCCAGGAGGCGCTGCTTAATGGGTCCGGAGCATTGCTGCGCGGCTTGAACCGGGATACTCAAGCCTATAATGATCATCGAGGCTTTGCGATCAGCGCGCTAGCCAACAACAATCTGGTCGGCGGCAAGCTGCACTCCGAGCATGTGATCAATATCGTGGCCGGCGACCGCAGCCCTGAATACAATGACTGGGATGGCAGCGGATTGATCGAGAATCCAGGTGACGGCTTTGGCTTGCGTAACTACTTGTTGATGTTGATTGATGGCGCACAAGGCATTCAACAAGACCCTAATTCGCCAGAGGACACCATCACCGCAGCCGAATCGCTGGCGACCCAGGCCACTGAGCTTCTCCAGACGGTTGAAGATGCCAGCGTTGTTGCGCAGGATGTAACCTTCAGCGACAGTATCGAAGGGGCCGGGCCGCTAGGCGAAACCCTCGATTTGCTTGGCATCGATGTTACCGAGCTAGAAGACTTGGCCCAGTCTCTTAATCTGGCTATCACAGCAGAGTTGTTCCCAGTGGCGGAATAGCTCAGGGGGCACAGGCTGCGCTGGCCTCATCAGGCGTGAGCAGCCGCCAATCCGTCAGGTAACTGAAGCGATCAGCCGGGCCAGTTGTCAGGCTGATCTGCACATTGGCGACTTGGCAGCTCACAGCATAGTGATAGAGTGGATTGTAGAGCACAATCGCGGCTCCCCGCTCGATGAACAGCTCCTGGAAACGATAATACATCTCCGCGCGGCGCACCCCATTCGGGTCCCTTCGAGCGATCTCCATCGCCTCCCCAATATCGCCATCGGTGAGCCCACTAAAGTTCTGACCACCGTCAATCTGCGTCTGGTGCCAAAAGGGATAAGGATCAGGATCAGCGAAGCGACCCTGGCCAAATTCCACCAGCGCAGCGTCAAAGGCGCGATCTTCCAGGCGTTCAACAAGCACATCCGGGCGAACGCTGACCAAGCGGACATCAACCCCCAACGCATCCCAACTATCTGCGATGGCGCGGCCAAGCGCTTCGCTTGCCGTGTCGTTGGCCACTAATAGGGCAAAGGATAAGCGTACCCCTTCCCGCCCTCGCAAACCGTTCTCCAGCATCCAGCCCGCTTCATCAAGGAGCGCCCCCGCTTGTTCAGGATCGTATGTCCGCGGAGGCAGCCAGGGATTATAGGCCCAGGTGCCCGGCAGCATTGGCGAGAGGGTAGGTGCCGCCACCCGCCCCAACTCCTCACCGATTAACTGGTTGTGGTTCAAGCTCAGCAGCAGGGCACGCCGTACCGCTTCGTCCTGAAAATAGGGCAGCCGCTGCCCTGCTTGTTGATTAAAGATCACCGCGCCATAAACGGGGAGTCGCGCACTGTAGACGTTCAAGTTTGGGCTTTGCAAGGCTGCCTGGAGTTGAACCTCAGACAATCCACCGTATGACAGCACCTCAGGCCCCAACGCGGCGAAAGCATCTGCTGGGTCCTCGTAGAAGGTGAACTCAAGTTGATCAAGTTCAACACGTCGCTCGCGATCATAAAAGTCGCCGTATGGGCGCAGCAGAACGGTGGACTGTCCATCGTCTTCCACCAGCCCGGCCCAATCCAATGGGCCTGTGCCGATCGGGTCGAGGTTGAAGGGCTGCGCTGCCAAATCGGCAGCTTCAACGCCGACCAACCAATGCTCTGGCAGAATGCCAATCCCAGCATATTCTGGGAAGGCGGCCAGCGGCTGCGTCAAGATGAACTCGAGGGTGAGGTCGTCGCGTGCGTAGCTCTCGACGGTGCGCCAGAAAGCGCCCAGATCGGCAGGGCCGGGAAAGTCCGGATCGCGCAGCAGCCTCATCGTGAAGGCGACATCATCGGCGGTGAGTGGTTCACCATCGTGCCAGCTAGCGTCATCTCTCAGCGTGAAGGTATAGACCAGGCCATCATCGCTGACTTCCCACGATTCAGCCAGATCGGGCACGGGCAGGCCGAATTCATCAACACGAGTAAGCCCTGAATAGACCAAGCGCGAGAGATCGCGATCGGCTTGCGAACTGGCCAGCAGTGGGTTAACGAAAAGTGGTTCCCCCACGATGGCTTCGCTGTAGGTTGTTGTTTCTCTAAACACCAAAACAGGTTGATCTGGTTGGCGCTCACGGCCCCAGGTCAACCAGAGAAAAATCGCTGAGACAGCTAAAAGAACCCCAGCCAGCAAAACGGGGGTCTGCCAAGGCATGGATTGGAACCAGCCCTCAGAAGTAGGCTGCGGCGCTGGCTCAAGGTCCTCGCTGATGACCTCGTCAGCTGCTCGCTTGGCCAACTCAGCTTGAACCGCTGCCTTTGGCAGTTCTGTCGTGGGCGGATCGTCCACCCAGCCATCATCTGAAGCGGGGTTATCTGGCTTGATTTGCGTCGAAAAAGCGTCTTGATTGCGGTCGTCACTCATCTCAACCGCCTTGATTGGAAAGCCCTACCCAAAACAGGTTCCTACTTCAGCTAGGATAGGAGGAAAGCGTTGATGATGATGACCACGAAGAACAGAGCCGCCATACCAATGGTCACCTGGAACAGGGTCTTTTCCAGGCCACGGCGCGTCTTATACTGGCCCAATGAATCGCCACCACCCATGATGCCGCCCAGGCCACCACCGCGTGCTTGCAGCAGGATCAAGGCGGTTAAGGCCACAGACAGGACAATCAATACGATGTTAAGCGCAGTTTGCATGCGATGAATCCTCTTTAGGTTAATTGTGCAGTCCAGAATTATAGCCGACGGCTGTTCCAGCTTCAAACGCCGCCTAACCAGCGCCATCCCTACCGAATCAAAGAGCGGGCTG
>JAADYZ010000240.1 GCA_010092775.1 Chloroflexota bacterium | reverse complement strand
TCTGACGAGCCAATGGGCTGAGCTTAGTGGGCGGCTTCGTTGGCTTCTGCACGTGGATCGCGCTTAAGGCCAGCTTGTTTCAACAGCTTGTTGATCAATGGTAGCTGCCACATGACGATTCCACTGATGATCAAGGCCGGGATGACCACCACCTGCGTGGCGAGCACAAAGGCATCAAAGCCACGCAGTGTGCCCGAATAGACGAAAGCCGCCACAATACTACCGCCAACGATATGACCCCAGCGCATCACGATCCGTAGTTGCTTGCTTGACATTCTAACATCCTCCTATGGGATTCAACGCCATCTGATAAACTGCCGTTATTTGCTGAACACTGTTCATATTCTAAGAAAAAAAGAGCTGCCCCCCTAGCCCTTGCGCAAACCGTCTACCAGCGTGTCAATCAATTGATGCGTCATCGACAGCATGCTTGCGCGCCGCTCAGCATCAAAGCTCTGCATGGTGATGGCCAGGGAGACTGCGCCATGCAAGAAGGCCCACAGCGCATCACTGGTAGCTGCCACATCGACAGGCTGGAAGTCACCACTATCGATCGCCTTTTGCACCGTGTCGCGCAGAGCTTGCAAGGTCGCTTGCCAATCCTGGGCCCGCTCGTCGGAGGCGATGAAATCGGTCCGGTCGATGAACATCACCCGATAGTGCGCGGGATAGTCCAGTCCGAAGCTGACGTAGGCATTGGCCATTTGGCGAAGCTGATCGATCGGTTCCAGATTGTCGCTTGCTGCGTCATGCAGCATGATCAAAAAGCGCTGAAAGCCCTCGTCGGCAACAGTGTAAAGTAAGTCGTCCTTATTCTCAAAATAGAGATAGATGGTGCCCGGAGAATAGCCTGCTTCTTCCGCCACGCCACGCAGCGAGAAGCCCTCTGTGCCCAGCTTCAGAAACAAGGCTGTCGCAGCAGAGAGAATCGCCTGACGCACTTCCTGCTTTTCGTCCTCGCGGCGTTTGCGCGATTTGCGGCGGATGCGCTCCTCGCGAGTAGGCTCGTCCTTAGTCACTGTTTATCTCCTGAACAGCGTTCATCAAATGAATAATAGCGCAATTCATGAACGTTGTCAATCTAATTGCCACCCCAACTGCTCGAAATCCAGCGCAAGCGGCCAATCTGGCTGAGCTGGCCCCACCCACCCCGTGGTTGTCGGATCGACATGCAGTTGACCTGTGATGAAGCGCCAGGATAGACCTTCTAGACCGATCTGGCCGAGTTCCGCCGGACCCAGTATGCCATGAATCCAGTCTTCGGCCCCGGCCCCGGCTGCCACGCCCCACACGAAATCCCAGGCCAGGAAAGGCGAGACGAGGTGTAAGTCATGCTGATGGCGCAGGCGCTGCAAACGAGCCAACACGGCCGGTCGGACGGCGGCTGCGCAGCCCTTGCCGATCTCGTAAGTGACATCCGTCAGGTGGTGCTGCATCTTGCTGAGGGGTGGATAAGGCCGGTCCATCAAACGAAATAGAGCGCGGACGACCCGCCAACGGCCCTCGCGCCAAACTTCGATGGCGTCATCGCCGCTGAGGTTCAGGTCGGCCCAATAGCTGTCCCAGTCCGCCCGCACCCTGCGATAGGCCACCGTCCAGGCCGTCGGGTCTCCGCCGATAGCGCGAGCGAGAGCCGCCCCGGTGGCATCAGGTAAGACACCTGCCAGGGCGGCTGCGTCGATCAACACCTGGCTGTGAAAAATGAGGTCGGTCATGCCCCTAAGTATGGCACACTTTTAGGGTTCGACCACCTGGCCCATGAACAAAATGGCACCGGTCTGTGAACGCCGGATGACGAACAAAAAGGGCCGGTCCACATGAAAGATGATGCTTTCATCGGGCGTGGCGGGCGCGCTGTCCCTCCATCTTCTTCTCCATCTCGCTAGTCAGATGACGGATTGACGCCCGACCCGTAACGGGTATACTACGACTGAAACATTTGTTCTATAAAACGTGATGCGCCGCGCGGCATCCCCAAGATGGGCCCCGAAGGGCAGCGGTCGAGGAGGGGCCGCGAGCCGCTATCAGTCGCACGGCCAACAGCCGGAGGGCAAGCATCACCATAAGGACGAATACGGGGCGGTGTGACTGCCACACTGCCCCATCCCAATGAGGGAAGGAGAGGGATTGAGCAACGAAGGTAAACCACCCATCCCAGCCTTGCGGAAGGATCAACGTGCGATCATGCGGCACAAGGCACGCTTCAAGGTGGTGGCCTGTGGTCGGCGCTGGGGTAAAACCACCCTCGGCCTCTGGCTGGCCCGCCACCACGCATCGATGGGCGAGCGGGTATGGTGGGTGGCTCCGAGCTATCCGCTGGCCTTTCATCCCTGGCGCGATCTGAAAGCGGCGCTGCACCAAGAGTGGACCTACAAGCTGGAGTCCGAGCGCTTTATCGAACTTGACGGCGGCGGATCGATCACGATCAAAAGTGCCGATGATCCGGATTCGCTGCGTGGGGTGGGCATCGATTTTCTGGTGATGGACGAAGCCGCCTATATCCACGAGACGGCGTGGGGGTTTGTGCTTCGCCCGGCGCTGGCAGATCGCAAAGGCAGGGCGCTGATCATCTCCACGCCGAATGGTCGAAACTGGTTCTATCAAGCCTATCGACAGGGCCAAGACCCTTTGATTCCGCATTGGAGGTCCTGGCGGGCGCCAACAGCGGACAACCCGCTGATCGCGCCGGAAGAGATCGCCGATGCTCAGGCCTTTATGCCCGCCTATGCCTTCAAGCAGGAGTATCTGGCCGAGTTTCAGCTCGATGTGGGAAAGGTCTTTCGCGGGGTACGTGAGGCGGCGGTCGCTCCGCTCCATAGCGAGCCGCGCCCCGACGGTCGCTATGTGATGGGTGTCGATTGGGGCCGGGAACTCGACTTCACCGCGCTAGTGGTGATCGACGTGGAGCGGCGGGTGATGGTCGCCCTGGACCGTTTCACCGAGATCAGTTGGCGGGTGCAGCGCGAACGAATTGCAGCTTTGGCCCGCAAGTGGGCAGTGCGCGAGATTCTGGCTGAGGCCAACGCGATGGGCCAGCCCAACATTGAGGCCCTACAAGAAGCGGGTCTGCCCATCACCGGCTTCACGACGACTGGGGTGAGCAAGCGCAATCTGATTGATGGTCTGGCGATTGCGATTGAGAATGGCGAACTCAGGCTTCTTTCGGATGCGGTATTGATCGCCGAACTAGAGGATTACGGATACAGCACGACAAGTAGGGGGCATGTGCAATACAGTGCGTCAGCCGGGCGGCATGATGATACCGTCGTTGCGCTGGCATTGGCCTGGCGCAAAGCTAACGAACGCGGCATCCGATTTGGCATCGCCGCCGCATGATCGGGAATGAATGGTTTACGGCGTTTGGACGATCGGCGCTGGGGTGGTCGCCTATCAACCAAGGGGCAACCCGCCGATTGCCCCTACTGTGTGCTGACGATTTCGTCGACCACTGCACGCACCGGGTCAAGGCTAGGTACGCGGATCGGATCGCCCCAATAGCTGTCGCCGCCTCGGAAGATAACTTCCGGGTTGCCCGTACCGAAAACATCCAGCGGGACAAACAGACGGTACACATCAGCGATGTCAACGCGATTGAGGGGCAGGCGCACTGGCTCATCATAAATCATCTCGACGGCGCTGCCCTCATTGCGTGCCTGGCTAAAGCGGGATGCGCTCCAGCCCAACGAGATGAAACCGTTCTGGTCGCCGATTACCTCATAGACGGAGTCGACAAGTTGTTCGTACTCCGCATCGCCAGGGAAGTAGGCAAGCTGCTGACCTTCGTGATAGACAATGACCTGTACCGGTTCCTGATTGATTGCACCGGGCAGGAAGAAAAGCGGATTGCCACTGGCTGCGGCGGGAATGCCGTATAGAATGGCCCCAAAGGTCAGGCCGAGCGCGAAGAGCATTCCTAATAGGTTATAGCCTCGATCACGGCTGCGGCGCCGTGCGGTTGTCAATTGTGCCATGTCAAAGCCTCACATCGTAAATTCCGTCTAATGAACATACCTCAGGCTGAGGCGGAAGGTTCATCAGCCCCGCCAAAGCCCGCTTTGACCGGTGCAATTGGCGCATCCTCAAGCGGATCAGTATCAACGGGCGCATGGCTTGCTTCCGGTGCATCAATGAAGGGATTACCGATTGTGTCCTCAACTTCTTCGTCAGGAAACGCAGGCAAGCCCATCAGTTTGCGATGCACATAGATGCCTACCACACGCGTGCTGGCGATCAATGGAACGGCAATGATCACGCCAACAGCGCCACCGACTACCCCGCCAGCGATCAATCCGATGATCACCAGGGCAGGGTGGATGCGCAGGGACTCACCTAAGATGTAAGGCCGCAGCAGGAAGTTATCGATCTGTTGGACTAGCGTGTACACGACGATCACCGCGATGATCAAGCCGATTGGCGAAAGCCGTACCAGGCCGATCTGGTTCAGGTAGATCACACCGTAAACGCTGCCGACCGTTGGGATAAACATGATGGCGAAGATCAGCAGTTGGCCCCAAAAGAACGTCACCCACACGCGATCAATATCTTCGAGCAGGCGGGACCACTCCTCTTGAAAGGGCGGCGCCACCGCGTTGACCACCCACTCGCGGATGCGTGGCCCTTCTGCAAGGAAGAGATACAGCGCACACAGCCCTACGATTGTCCAGAGCAGATTGGTGCCGACCGAACTGAATACATCGAATGTGCCGCCTGCTATCTGCCCAATCAGCTCGGTAAGCGCTTGATCGAGATTGCGGCTCTCAACGATGGTCGGCGGATCGATGGGAAAGCCAAATAGGGTTAAAGGTCGTC
>JAADYZ010000027.1 GCA_010092775.1 Chloroflexota bacterium | reverse complement strand
GTAGATGGTGGGATCAACACGGAGACGGGGCGGCTTGCGGTTGATGCAGGTGCCTCGGTGTTGGTGGCGGGTAGCTCGGTGTTTCGCTCAGACGCCGGAATTGGCGCTGCGCTGAGCGCTCTGCGTGAAGCGACCCAATAGGCAGAAATGGAGAGAAGAGCCAATTCTGGCTCTTCCCTGACGAATAGCAATGTGCGACGATGAAGCGGGTGATTCAGTTAGCGCAGTTTGACGTCTTTATTCAGGGTCTTGATGCACTTGGCACAAGCCTGGATCGAGACCAACCGCCCGTCGCGGAAGACCTTGGTCTTTTGGATATTGGGCAGGAACTGACGTTTCGTCTTCTTTTGAGAGAAGCTGACGTTGTTCCCAACCTGCGGACGCTTGCCGCAAATCTCACATACAGCCATAGTTGCGATCCCTACCTACTTGAGTCTGCTATGATGAGAACTCAACGATTTTAACGCGGACCTGTCCGCTTAACAAGATGACCTCTAGCGTGAGTACCGCGAGACGAACGACCCGATCGGCTTGCGCTGGACCGACCCGTTTTGAGGAGTTTATGACCGACGACACAGCATCAGAGAGCCTGGGACGAATCTTCGTCTCACCGACGGCGATTGCAACAATCGCCAGTAAGGCACTGCTCACCAGTTATGGCGTGGTGGGCATGGCGTCGAAGAACGCTTTCAACGAACTTGCCGCTACGATCACGCGGGACCCCCACCACGGGATCGATGTGCGGGTTGAAGACGGCCACATCACAGTCGATGTCTATGTGATTATCCAATACGGGACGCGCATCTCTACGGTCGCGTCCAGTGTGATCAATGCGGTGCGCTACAACATTGAGCGCGCGGTAGATGTGCCTGTGCATCAGGTTAACGTGTTTGTGCAAGGACTGCGCAAGACCGACGACGATGGTGAGGCCGGGCGGAGGAAATCAACATGAGCAACGGGGCAGAGGAACAGCAGCAGGCAATGCGCTCCTGTGATGGTCAGGATTTGAAGGCATTGGTCCAGGCGGGTCTAGCCTGGCTAGAGCAGAACTACGAGTTCGTCAACACGCAAAATGTCTTCCCGGTGCCCGACGGCGACACCGGCACCAACATGCTAATGACGATGCGCAGTGCCTGGAACGAGATTGCCAACAGCGACGAACGCCATGCCGGACGGATCGCAGCAGGAATCTATAACGGTGCATTGATGGGAGCCCGCGGCAACTCGGGCGTCATCTTGTCGCAGTTGTGGGCTGGCTTCTCCAGGAGCGTCGAGGCGCGTCCGGTCATTGATGTTTCCGCGTTTGCTGCTGCTTTGCAGGAAGCCTCCCAGACGGCCTATCGAGCGGTTCAACGCCCCGTCGAAGGAACCATGTTGACCGTGGCACGTGAGGCCTCTGCTGTGGCACTAGAAGCCGCGCAGCAGGTTGACACCTTGCTCGACCTGCTAGAGCAGGTGGTAGCGGAATGTCATGAGTCGGTGCAGCGCACACCCGACCTGCTGCCCGTCTTGAAAGATGCCGGTGTGGTGGACTCCGGCGGGATGGGCTACACCTTCGTGATCGAAGGGATGCTGCGCTTCCTACGCGGTGACTCGCTCGAATTGAGTGGTCCGAGTACCTCTGGCGTTCCGGAGCGGCTAGCCAATGACGCATGGCTGGTGGCGGATGATGAGGAAGGCTGGGGTTATGATATTCAGTATCTTATCAAGGGGTTTGAGCTGGACGTCAACCAGATTCGGGCCGACATTGAGGCGATGGGGGACTCCGCGCTGGTGGTCGGCAGCGAGACGGTCGTGAAGGTGCACGTCCATGTGCATGATCCGGGTGTACCCTTGAGCTACGGAGCCGCACTCGGTGCGTTGGACGATATCGTGGTCGAGAATATGCAAGCCCAGGCGGAGTCCTTTGGTACGACGCGTAATCCCGGCACGGTCGCGAAACCGATTGAGGTGTTAGAAGGCCAAATCGGCGTGATCACCGTTTCGCCCAGCCCGGAATTGACGAACATCTTTTACAGTTTAGGCGCAGGCCATGTCATTGCTGGCGGCCAAACGATGAACCCCAGCACGCAGGACTTCGTGGAAGCCATCGAAAGCCTGCCAACCGACCGTTACGTGATCCTGCCGAACAACGGCAACATTCTGATGGCGGCCAACCAGGCCGCCCAATTGGTCAGCGGCAATGGCAGCGGTACGCAGGTCTCTGTTGTGCCCAGCCGGACCATCCCACAGGGCATCTCGGCCCTGCTCTCGCTCGATCCGGAAGGTGACCTGGAGCATATGACCTCCGAGATGACGGATGCGATGTCGCAGGTCATTACCGGTGAGGTCACGACAGCCACGCGCGATGTGACGCTCAACGGCATTGAAGTCCGGGAAGGCCAGATCATTGGTCTGGTGGATGGGAAGATCGTACTCAACGGAGACGACGTCAGCACAGTCGTGATTGCCCTGCTGGAAAAGATGCAGGCCCACGAACATGAACTCATCACTTTGTATAGCGGCGAAAACCAACCCTTTGGCCAAGCCGAAACTCTTGCAGAGCATCTCCAAGAGGAGTTCCCTCATTTGGAGATCGAGCTGCAAGAGGGAGGTCAACCGCACTATTACTACATCATCAGCGTGGAGTAGCGCATGTCATCGTCCAGAATCCTGTTTGTGACGGACAGCACAGCCACTTTCGAGCATCCGCACTTTCCAGAGGATTACGGCCTTACGCTGGTGCCGGTCAACGTACGCTTTGGGCAGCACGCATACCGGCACCTGGACGACATCGACAATGAGGAAATGCTTCAGCGCATGCAGCATGTGCAAACGCTGCCAAGCGTCGAGGCACCCTCGGTTGCAGCCTTCGAGCAAGTCTACAAGCGTTTGTGTCAGGTCTCGACACAGATTTGTGTTATCGTTCATTCTAGGCACTTGAGCCGAACCTATGATCATGCGGTCGCGGCACGCGAATCACTGCTTGGTCGCTGTGATATTGCAGTGATCGACTCACAGACCATGTCAGTGGGGCTGGCCTATACCGTCGAGAAGATGATCGAGATGGCGGCCTTCGGTGCCACGTTGGACGATCTGATGCGCGCGTCGCATTCGCTGACGCATCGGGTTTATTCGGTGATCTATGCGACGGACCTTGATTACATCCGTCGGTCTGGCCTGCTGGATGAGACTCAGACGATTGTGGGCAGCATGCTCGACGTAAAACCTTTGATCTCAATGGAGGATGGGCGGCTGATTGCAATGGAGAAAGCGCGCACCCATGCCCAGGCCATTGACAAGATCATCGAGTTCGTGACAGAATTTACCGCAATTGAACGCTTGGCGGTGGTGCAGACGACACGCCGGTCTAATGACCGGACGCGGATGCTGCAAGACCGCCTGGCATTAGAACTGACCCGGCATAACTACCCCGTACTCCAATACGACCCTCTGACGGCTTGCTCAGTCGGATTGAACAGCCTCGGAATCTTTGTGCTGGAAGAAAGTTGACAGGAATAACGTCACCCGTATGGCATCATCACTAGAAACGCTGCTCAAAATCCTCTCGTTGGAAGAGCAGAAAAACTACGAGAACAAGGCCGTTATTGGCGGCTTCGCCCGTTTTGCCTACCATTGGGCGCGCGAGGCGCATAGTCAGGCGCGTTCCGACGCCCACCACACTATCATCGACAAGATTGCCGAGTACCTGCGCGATTACGACAACAGCGTTCCTGAAGAGCGACCGGCAATCATTCAAGCGATCACTGAGTTGATTGCCCAAACAAGCTCCGACGAGGGAGAGAGCCCTGCGGGCGGTGAGTTGGATGCCTTGGCCAGCAGTGCGGTCAGCACTGAGCGATCGCGCCCCCGGTCATCGATTGATGATCGGAGCTATGAGGCTGACCAAGGGTCAGGCAATGGGCAGCCTCCAGCGGAAGCCCACGTGCCATCGCGACGACGGCCAGCACCCCAACTCGCTGTACGCGAACGGCGCGGCTATCATCGTCAGCGGCAGGTTTCGGTCAGCCGGAAACAACTCCGCGCGCTAGATGAGCCGGTTACGACGATCAAAGGGGTGGGTTCACAGCGCGCCGAAGACCTGGCCAAGCTGGGCATCCAAACCATCCGCGATGTGCTGGCCTTCTTCCCGCGGCGCTATGATGATTACACCCGCATGACCCCTATCAACCGGCTGCAAAGTGGACAGACGGTCACAGCGATTGGTGAGCTAAGGGAACCGCAGTCCTACACGATGAAAGGGGGCGGCCTGCGGGTCGAAGCCTTTCTGGATGATGGAACAGCCAAGCTGCGTCTGAATTGGTTCAACCAACCCTGGATGCGCTACCAACTTCGCGATGGCCTACATGTCGCCGTTAGCGGCAAGATCGACCAATATCTGGGTCGCCTGGTAATGAACAACCCAGAGTTGGAAGAGATCGACGAGGAACTGCTGCATACCGGGCGCGTGGTGCCTGTCTATTCCTTGACAGGCAAGCTCAAGCCGCGCGTTATGCGCAAGATCGTGAAGCAGGTGGTGGATGAATGGGCACCCTACATGCCCGACCCCCTCCCCCTGGACGTACGAGAACAAGCTGACTTGATGGACTACGGCGACGCCCTAGCTCAGGCGCACTTTGCGGATAGTTGGCAAGACAAAGAAGATGCGCTGCGGCGAATGGCTTTCCAGGAATTGTTTGCGCTCCAGCTATCGATGCTCCGGCGTCGCTATGAGTGGCAGTCTCGCCAAGGGCCAGTCATCCAGGTTGATGGTGAGTGGTTGCTGGCCGCAACTGATGTCCTGCCATTTGCCTTAACTGGGGCGCAGGAGCGAGCCGTCGCCCAGATTCAAGAGGATATCGCGAGCGGCGTTCCGATGAACCGCTTGGTTCAGGGAGATGTGGGCAGCGGGAAGACCATTGTTGCCGCCCTTGGCATGGCGATGGCCATCGCGAATGGCTATCAAGCTGCCCTGATGGCCCCAACCTCGATCTTGGCTGAACAGCATCACAAGAAATTGGTCAGCTTTTTCGAGAGCCACCCCAGCGACTATCCAATCCAGGTGGCCCTGCTAACCGGGAACATCAGCAAGAGTGAACGAGAAGCCGTCTATGCCGGCCTGGCCAGCGGTGAGATTCAGGCGGTCGTTGGCACCCATGCTCTGATCCAACCCGCAGTCGACTATCACAATCTAGGTTTGGCAGTGATTGACGAGCAGCACCGTTTCGGTGTCTCTCAGCGCGGAGCCCTGCGTGACAAAGCGTTAGATGGGAATCCCCACTTGCTGGTGATGACAGCAACCCCGATCCCGCGTACTTTGGCGCTCACGATGCACGCCGACCTTGACCTCACCTTGATCGATGAGATGCCGCCAGGGCGCACGCCGGTTGAAACTCGCGTGATCGAGAAGAAAGCCCGTGAGCGGGCTTACGCCTTTATCCGGTCGCAGATCGAGGCGGGTCGCCAAGCGTATATTGTGTGCCCGCTAGTCAGCGACAGCGACGGGATTGAAGCAGTCTCCGCGGAGTCAGAGTATGAGCGCCTTAGCCGTGACGTCTACCCAGATTTGCGTTTGGGCCTCTTGCATGGCCAATTGCACAACGATGACAAAGAAGCGGTGATGCAGGCCTTCTATGCGGGTGAGATCGACATCCTGATCAGTACGACCGTCGTTGAGGTTGGCGTGGACGTCCCCAATGCCACCGTCATGATGATCGAGAATGCCAATCGCTTTGGTTTGGCCCAGCTTCATCAGTTGCGTGGCCGGGTCGGTCGAGGGGGGCACAGCAGTACCTGCCTGCTTGTGTCCTATCGCGCGGAGCTCGATGATGATCCGCGCCTTAGTGCGCTGGAGAATTCGACCAGCGGCTTTGAACTGGCTGAGATCGATCTCCAGCAGCGTGGCGCAGGCGATCTGTTGGGGGTCCAGCAAAGCGGCAGCTTCGCAACCCGCTTCATCCTGGACTATGCAACCATCCCGATGGTGGAAACAGTCCAGGAAACTGCCCGCATGGTCTTTGAGCGCGACCCGGACCTCAGTGCACCCGAACACGAAACCCTGGCCGAGCTGGTGCAGCAGGCCGAACCTGAGACGATGGGAGACATCAGTTGAGCGTCTCTCGGCTACCCAAATAGGAATCTTTCATGCGTCGAGCTCTTTTCCCGGCCAGCTTTAACCCCATCCATCGCGGTCACTGCGACATCGCCGAGCGCGCCAGCCATCTCTTCGATGAGGTCGTGCTGGGTGTGTTCAGCAACCCTGCGAAGTCCTTCGTGTTTCCACAAGAACAGCGCGTTGACCTGGCGCGGCAAGCGCTGGCCCATGTGGAGAACATCACGGTCCAGCCCTACGGTGGCTTGACCGTCGATTTTGCTAAGGAGATCGGGGCAATCGTCATCGTTCGCGGGCTACGCGTGTTCTCTGACTTCGAGCTAGAGTTCCGTATGGCTTTGGCGAACAATCGGCTGGCACCTGATATTGAGATCGTGTGCTTGATGGCGCGGGAACAACATATGCATCTCGCCAGCAGCACCATCGTCGAAATTGCCTCCTTGGGTGGGGACATCAGTTCGATGGTTCCCAAGCCGGTGGAAGAGGCTCTACTTGCATATTTTGACAAAATGGGACATGATGAACCGTAGACGGCTCGTTAGGCCGTCGTAAGACTCCGTCTGCCTTGGAGGAGGGTTGTCTTGGATATTCAGCATTTGGTGGATCGGCTGGAAGAACTGCTCACCGCAGGTCGGCACGTGCCCTTTACCACCACCACATTGATCGACGAGCAACGGGCGCTGGAGATTATTGACCAGATGCGCATCTCGATTCCAGAAGAGATCGAGAAGGCAAAACGCGTTCTGCGCGAGCGCGATCGGGTCATTGCGCAGGCCAATGAGGAAGCGGCACGGATCCGCGAGTTGGCCCGCGAAAAGTCCGAAACGCTCATCCAGCGCGACAGCATTACCCAGGCGGCCCAGGCCCGCGCAGCCAGCATCATTGAACAAAGCCGTCGAGAAGCCGACCAGATCCGGCAGGATGCCGATCAGTACGTGATGGATGTGCTGAGCGACCTGGAAGATGCGCTGAACCGCACACTTGGTGTGGTCCGCAATGGCATCTCACATGTCCAGGCTGAAGCGAATGCGCGCGCACCGCAGCAGGCGCAACAGCATGCGGCGCCGTCTGACATTGATACGCCATCTACCCTGAGCGAACCGGCTGAGATCGAGCGTATTTCGACGCGGCGCGGCTAAAGAGCAGGCCGCTTGACAGGGCGTCGGCAGTCGCTATAATCACAGTTCGCGTTTGAGATCACCCTTTGTATAGGGTGATTTGAATTCATCATTGAGACTCTCGTTAAGGAGATCGCATCATGGGCGCGCTTCCAAAACGCAAACCATCAAAAGGCCGCCGTGATCGCCGTCGCCAACACCATCAACTGAAGCCCCTGCGGCTGGTTGTGTGTGATAATTGTGGCGAGAAGAAACGCCCGCATGTCGTTTGCCCGGCCTGTGGCACCTACGCGGGTCGTGAGATCATCGAGGTCGAAGAGATTTAGCGATCAGTGGCTTGACTGAAAGGGCCGTGTTTCCCATCTGGAATCGCGGCTTTTTTCTTGTGAGCCCAAACCTGGTCCCCCTTCCTCTACAACAAGCGAGTCGATCATGCTTCACGCTAAGCAAACCGCCTTTGTCTTTCCTGGTCAAGGGGCGCAGTTTGTCGGGATGGCCTCAGCCCTGGCCGCTCGCTACCATGTGGCTCGCCAAACCTTCGAGGAGGCGGACAACATCCTCGGGTTTGAGCTATCGCGCTTGGCATTTGAAGGACCTGAAGAGCAGCTCACCGATACTGCGAATGCTCAACCTGCGCTCTATGTGGCTGGGATTGCAGCGCTCAGGGCGCTTTACGAATCATGGCAGACCGACTTCAAGCCTGCCTTTATGGCCGGACACAGCCTGGGCGAGTTTACGGCTTTGACGGCTGCAGGGGCCATCTCCTTTCCGGATGGATTGAAATTGGTCCGGCGGCGTGGCGAATTGATGCGCGACGCGGATTTGGGTGGTAAAGGTGGTATGGCGGCGATCTTGGGTTTGACTGTGCCTCAAGTCGAGGTGGCGTGCAGCCAGGCTCAAGAGGCTGTTGGAGAGCCGGTTGTGGTGGCCAACGACAATTGCCCTGGCCAGGTCGTTATCTCAGGCCATATTGATGCCTTGCAAGTCGCGATGAAACAGGCTGAAGCAAGCGGGGCCAGAAAGACCATCCGGCTAGCGGTCAGCACAGCCCCACACTCGCCGCTAATGGCCTCTGCCGCAGAAGACTTCAAGCAAGCGCTCAACGCCGCTCCGTTTCACCCACCCCGTATACCGATCGTCGGCAATACAACAGCCACGCCGCTCAGCGACGAGGCCAGCATCCGAGCGGAATTGAGCGAGCAGCTCATTGGGCGCGTCCGCTGGACAGAGAGCGTCCGCACGATGCTCCAGGCCGGGGTCACGACCTTTGTGGAGTTAGGCAGTGGCGGCGTTCTGACTGGGTTGATCAAACGCATTGAGCGCAATACGGAGCGCTTTGTCGTAGATATGCCAACTGACGTTGAGAAGCTGCCCCCTGCGGCGATGGAGTAATGGCTGTGACAGACAGCATTGATGAGGTCGATCGGCTGTATGGCTCGAAAGAATGGGTAGAGACCCCGATCAAAGAGCATCGCAGGGCGACCGGCCTGGCTTATCTGGTGCCACTCATTGCGTTTCCAATCCTCGTGCCAATCGGCATCCTCCTGTGGGGAGGGAGAGAGTCTCGCTTCCTGCGCTTCCACAGTGTGCAGGCCCTGTTGATCGGCGTGTTGAACCTGTTTTTGTCAGCGCCGATCGCCTTCTTAGTGGCAATCCCGCTTGCTGGTCTTGAGGACTTAACCGCCAATCCAGATCGCTTAACTGACCTCGCCCTGCCGCTTTCGGCTCTCGCCTGCCTCGGTGGTTACTATCTGTTCTACTACGGCATTCGCATCTACCTGGGGATGCGAGCTTTGGGCGGAACCCACACTAAACTGCCACTGATCGGGCAGGGAATCGAGAACGTCTTGCGCAACAGTGAGCGCTCTCAGCCCGGCTCGGTTTGATGCCAGCGAGGGGCAATGGTAGAATTGCAGGGATTATGGACTGCAATCAGCGTCACTCAGTCGCTGATCCACTTATGACCATGGCTAGGATGACATGCAAAGTTTAGAGGGACGTGTTGCGCTGATTACCGGTGCGTCACGCGGGATAGGACGCGCTATAGCGGTCGAACTGGCGGCACAAGGTGCGACCGTTGTTGTGAACTATCGCAGCAATCAAGACGCCGCGTCCGCAGTGGTGGACGAGATTATAGGAGCTGGTGGCAAAGCCAACGCAATTGGGGCTGATGTCAGCCAGTTTGAAGCCGCTGGCGACCTGGTTGCCCAGACGATTGAGCAGCACGGTCAGTTGGACATCCTGGTGAATAACGCAGGCATTGCCAGAGACAATCTGATCCTGCGCTTAGGTGAAGACGATTGGGATACCGTCATCGAGACGAACCTCAAGAGTGTCTTCAACACCTGCAAAGCCGTGTTCAAACCAATGATGCGCAAGCGCTACGGGCGGATTATCAACATTTCATCGGTATCCGGTATTGCGGGTAACGCCGGTCAGACGAACTACAGCGCGAGCAAGGCCGGTATGATCGGATTTAGCCGCGCCTTGGCGCGGGAAGCAGCGACGCGCGGCATTACGGTTAACGTGATCGCGCCGGGCTTCATCTCCACGGATATGACTGAAGACTTGACAGAGGACCTGAAGGACCTATCGCTGGCCGCGATCCCTTTGGGACGCTGGGGTGATGCACAAGAGGTTGCCTATGCGGTGGCTTTCCTGGCCTCTGAACGGGCCGGTTACATCACCGGGCAGGTTTTGTCTGTTGATGGCGGCATGGTGATGGCCTAATGGTCAAGAAAGACGAAGCAGCTATGAAACCGCAAGACACGATCACAATCGCACCCAGCGTGTTGATTACTATCGCCAAAGCCGCCGCCACGGATATCGGGGGCGTCGTGCGAATGGGCGCTGTCCCGGTCGATGTAAGTCGACTGCTGACGCGCAACACGGTCGGATCAGGGATTATTCTGGACATCGAAGGCAAGTCCGTCTCGCTGGATATGTATCTTGTAGTTGCGCACGGCGCCAATATGCGTGACGTTAGCCACGAAGTGCAGTCCGCCGTAACCCGCTCCATCCAAGACCTGGTCGGAATGAAAGTCAACCGCGTGAATGTGCACATCGAAGATGTGGACATGAGCGACGGAGAGAGTTCAAGTTAAGCTCGACACGATGCGGAATCCTCAAGCTCTTAATCGCGCACGTCGGAAGGCCAGAGGTTTGGCCTTGCAGGTCTTGTATGAGGTAGACGCGACGGCTCACCCAATGGCCGATGCCCTCGATGCGCGTCTGGAGGATCGTCCGCTGAAGTATCGCTCTGACGTCTCGTTCGTGCGTAAACTGACCTACGGCGTAACACGCAACTGGGATGTGATCAACAGCATATTGACGAGGTACGCGCCAGATTGGCCGCTTGACCAAATGGGGATCGTTGATCGGAACATCTTGCGCATTGCAATCTATGAGATCGGTGGCATGCCGAACACCTCGCTGCAAATAGCCATCAACGAGGCCGTCGAGTTGGCCAAGCGCTACGGCAGTACCAGTACGGCCAAGTTCATCAACGGTGTGTTGTCTACGTTGGCCGACCACGAAAACGACATCATCCAACAGATCGTCCCCAACGTCGGCAGCGCCGATGACGATTCTCTGGATGATGATGAAGAATGGGAAGATGAATAGCCACTGTGGATACCATTTGCGGGGTTGGGCTTCCTGAACTCATTATCCTGGCCCTGGTGAGCTTTGTCCTGATTGGGCCGGAACGGTCAAGAGATGTGGCGCTGAAGGTTGGGCGTTTCATGCGCACCGTCATCCGATCCGACTTATGGGGCGACTTTACTCAGGTGGCGCAATCCGTGCGAGACCTACCCACCACATTGGTGCGCATGGCCGAGCTAGAAGAGACTCAGGCCGAACTCCAACAAACCCTGAGCGAACTGGACGAGGAAACGCGCACCTTTCGCGGTGAAGTGCGGCAGACAAACGCTGATCTGAAGAACCGCACGCGAAGGGTTGAAGAGCGTGCCCAACCGCGTGGGGCAGCGGGCCGAGCCGAAAAACCCAAAACGGATGCGCAGGCCAAGAGCGACCTCATTGCTGATCCCTGGGGAATCCGCAGCGACACGCCTGTCGCACCGAAGCCGGAACGTCGCGACCCACCGCCTACCCCAGACTCCCCCGACGTCGATCTCGACGAGGATTAGATGCTCGAGTTTCTCGCCGCCCTGCCCACATTGCCTATCTCACCCGAAATTGGCGTCCTGGTGAGCGGACTTATCATCAGCACAGCCACCGCCCTGATTGTCTTGATCCGCAATCGTGGCGCACTGCGCGGTGAGGAGGAAGCCGACGACATCGGCAACATGGGTGCCATTCTCGATAATCCGGCATCGCTTATGCCGCATCTGGTTGAACTGCGCAACCGGATCATTTACGCGGTGATCGCCCTAGGGGTTGGAATAGTCGCTGGCTGGTTGATCGCCGACCCGGTGCTGCGCGCGCTTGCGGCGCAGATTGACGGCGGTTTGGACAGCCTGATCGCAATCGGGGTAACGGAGCCCTTCCGCGTCTACTTTCGGATCGCGATCGTGTTGGGGGTTATCCTGGCCTTCCCCTACATCGTCGCCCAGTTGTGGGTCTTCATCGGAGCCGGGCTGAAGCAGACTGAGCGGCGGGTATTCTATCTGCTCTTCCCGTTTGCGGTCGCCCTATTCATCACCGGTGTCACCTTTGCCTATATCGTGATGCTGCCTGTTGCGCTGCCCTTCCTGATCAACTTTGGCAGTGTACAAGCTACTCCTACTCTGGATGACTTCGTGCGCTTTGTCACGGCGGTTTTGCTGGCGGTAGGCTTGAGTTTTGAGATGCCACTCATCTCCTTCGCGCTGTCGCGCCTTGGTATCATCAACGCCAAGATGTTGGCCGAAAACTGGCGTATTGCGGTAGTCGGTCTAACCGTCTTTGCGGCAATTGTTACCCCAACGCCCGATCCGCTGAATATGGCGTTGGTTGTCCTTCCACTGTGTGTGCTTTACGTCCTTAGCATTGGGATGGCTGCGCTTGCGCGCCGCGGAAGAGCGGCTGCCGAGAGCTAAGGCGTTTGAATCGCAGGGGTGTCTGCCACCCCTCTCAAGGAGTTCACCACAATGTCACCCATTAATGTCTTGATCATGGGAGCCGCCGGACGCGACTTCCACAACTTCAACACGGTCTACCGCGATAACGAGCTATACAAGGTCGTGGCGTTCACGGCGACGCAAATCCCCGGAATCGAGGGTCGCCTGTATCCGATGGAACTCGCTGGGTCCCTCTACCCGGACGGCATTCCGATCCATGAGGAGAAGGACCTCGAAAAGCTGATCGCCGAGCACAAGGTACAGCAGGTGGTCTTCGCCTACAG
>JAADYZ010000239.1 GCA_010092775.1 Chloroflexota bacterium | reverse complement strand
GCCTCGGATTGCTCGCGCCGCTCGTTGTAGGCTGACTCTGCCAGGCCGCGCCGGGTTGTCGTATCCATCACCACCAGCGCGAGCTGAGGCGGCAGGGGCACTGGCGTCGTCTCCAGCGACCGACAGTCGATCAACACAGCATGGTCAGCCTGCCCAGCAGCGCTGGCCAATTGGTCCATCACGCCGCTTTGGAGGCCCACCCAGCCATTCTCGGCCTGTTGCCCGACACGTGCCATCTTGCTCGGAGACCACTCAAATTCTGAAATCGTGGCAAAGGCATAGCCGACAGCCATCTCCAGTGCCGCCGAGGAGCCCAATCCGGCCCCCATCGGAATCTCTCCGGCCACTACACCTTCCCAGCCACGCAGCTCGTAACCGGCCTCTTGAAGTGCCCAGGCCATGCCCTTGGGATATTCAAACCAGCCCTTGCGCCTCACCAGCTTATTGAGGTCTCCATGGGCAGAGCGCCGCAAGTCGAGCGAATACAGAGCAAGTTGATGATCGTCGCGCGGACGCAATGCAATCCATACCGCCTGTTCAATGGCGATCGGCAGCACGAAGCCCTCATTGTAATCAGTGTGCCCCCCAATCAGGTTGATCCGACCCGGTGCGCGCACAATCGCGCTGGGCGCCTCTTTGAAGCGCCGCTGAAATCCTTGGATGAGCTTGGCTAAGGCATCCATACTATTCTCTTGGCCTCACCAGAACAGAATGAGGCACCCCAGTGACCCCACTGGTCACGGAGTGCCCCTCATGATCAAAGCAGTCAGTTGGGTGGGTGTTAGGATGCGGCGGCTTCGTCCTCTTCATCCTCATCGAGTTCGTCTACCCGTTCCAGTTGATCAAAGTAAAAGGGTTCGCCGCGCCGTATGAAAGCCGCCAGCAGCCGCCAGGTGGTGTATTCCTCATCCAGATCGTCCGGGCGCTTGATGCCCAGGCTGTCCAATACGTAGAGGCGATACATGTCCACACTTTGCGCCACCAAGGCTCCCATCGAGCGGGTGTAGTCAACTGAGGCGCGATACAAGGCGGCGTAGAGCAGCCCCAAGACCACCGCCAGCAGCACAGCGGCCAGGTCCAGCCGGAACAGCCCAACCAGCAGCGACTCAATCGCGCCGATGCCGATCAAGAATGCCAGGTGCAGCGAGATGTCCATCATCAGTTTCTGGTTGTCGATCTGCGCCAGAGTGGCCGGATTCTTATCGACCATCACCGCCCGCACATAGGGCCAGAAAACCATGTTATCCAGGCCATAACGTGCCAGCGAATACTCTTCCATGGTCGCCCAGGCGTTACCATAATGGGTGGGCAGCACCCGGCGGCGCTCCACCGGCAGGGTGGGTATCACATCAACTTGCTCGCGCTCCCGGTGCAGTTGATCGAGCTGGTTCATCAACTCGAAGTCCAGGTCTGCATCGTAATCGTCTTCATCCAACTCGGCCCGATCCAACATGGCGCGGCGCTTGCGGCGCGTATCCTCAACCGCGGCATAGTGACGCTTGTGCTTCTGGAGCTTGCCGGCATACCAGGGCCCCAGCAGCACTCGCATATAGATCGGCAAGCCTTCGAAGTGACGCACAATCGTCGTGTTGAGCGGCAGCAACAATAACGCGCCGATGAAGGCCAATACCAATGTGGTCAGCACCTCACCTGTGAAAAGATCGAGCAGGGGTTGGGTGATGCCCGGAAAGAAATTCAGCGCCGCCGCTTCACTGAGCACCGGACCAAACAGGATGTATTGGTTGAGGATGACGATCACCAAGGCCGGTAAGAAGCCGCGCAAGAAGAACGAGCGACCGACTTGATCGATAAACCCCTCAATAACCGTTGATAGACCCTCTTGCATAAGACATCCCTCTTCTCATCGATTTCGATCAGGGGCCAAGTGGGCGCGCATCGCGCACCCCCTCTTGACCACAGCAGGCGTCACATCCAGATTGGACACTGACGATTATTTTTTCTTCTTCTTTTTTCGGGCCAGGCGGCGCTTGCTGACTAATCCCTCGGCAGGGAGTTCAGCATATTGCCCTGCCAGGTTGACCAGACTGGCATCGAAGGGGCTGCCACTGCGAGTGCCCACGGGCAGCACCCCAACCACCTCTTCATCATCGAGGATCACCGCGACCTGCGCATCCGAGTCGAACGCGGCCTCACGCGCTTCCTCGACGGTGGTTGCTTCCCGCTCCAGGACTGCATCGGTCTTCTGGAAGACGGGCCCCACCAGCGAAGCCAGCGGCTGCTCCAACAGGTCGCCGCCGTGCTCATTCAGGTAAACGGTCAACTGGCTCACGTCCGATATGGCGTAGCCGCCCTCTTCCAGGTCGATCACCAGTTTCCACCAGTCCTGACCTTGCTGCTCCCGCAAGGCGACAGCCACGTCCATCACGCGTTCATCATCATACATCAGCAGAAAGCGGTAGCGCTGCAAATCCTTATCTGCGATGCTCATAACAACCCTCTTTTGCGTCCTCGGTAACTCGTGAGTGTAGCATACCACTCCCTGGGCAAAATCGAAAATTCCCCTGAGCAAGGAGGCGGTCACTAAGGACCCGGCAGGCTCGGCCTAGCCTGATGGCCAATGGCGGACGATGCAGGCATTGGCCTACGGTATTATTGTCTCGACCGCTGATGATCCTTGACGCTGAGCCTCACCCGCTTATAATCGAAGGAGGCGGGGAGTCCCTCGTCGGCATACCGTTTTCCGAGCCGCTTATGCACCCACCTAAACGACCGATTGCGTTGGCCTCGCTGGCAGGCGTCATTTTGTTGACTGCGCTGGGATTCTTTGCCGGCGCCCATCCTGGCCTGGGCAGCGCCCCCCCACTGCCTGTTTCCGCTCCGGCCTCCCAGCTCCCACTGACCAACTATTTTGAGATCACCCCCTTGAGTGGCGACGATGCTGCATCCGGCGGGACGGCTTGCACCTTCAGGGATGCCCTCCGCCTGGCCAACACCGACGCGACCGTCGGCGGCCTCGGCTGCACCGTCGTTCCGGTAGGCTCACCCAGCATCGCGGCGGGTTCTCCCTTTGTAATCCGTATCCTCCCCACTGCGATCACCTATACCTTAAACGGCACTCAACTTGAGATCAACAACCAGGGCGGCGATAACCGGATATTTGTCACGGCCTCGTCAGCAGGCGGCCCGACCCTGCAAGCAGCGGCGAGCCCGGGCATCAGCACGCACCGTGTGCTAGCCGTCTTCAGCCCAGCCGAGATCATAGGGATCACCATACAAAATGGGACATGCACTGGGGCCTGCTTCAATCGGCCCAACCAAGGCGGTGGTATCGTCAATACCAGCCAGCTCGTGCTAGAGAATGTCACCTTGGCTGGCAACCAAGCGAACACCGGCGGCGCCATCTTCAACGAGACGACTGGCGAACTGATCCTGAACGATGTCAGCATCGTCAACAATCTGGCTACAAATGTTGGCGGGGGTGGCATCGCCAACCAGGGCGAACTCTTGATCTTACAGTCCGATTTCAGCAATAACGTCTCCAATCAGTTCGGCGGCGCCATTGCCAACGAAGGCAATTTAGAGGTCACTGATAGCAGTTTTCTCAACAACCAGGCAGACATTGGTGGTGGTGCCATTGGCTTTGACAGCGGTACTGGCCGGATCGATGCCGTCACATTTAACAACAACACGGCAGACAGCGGGGGTGGAATCTACGCGGTCAGAGGCAGCAGCTTTGAGTTGATCGATGCCTTCTTCAGTGGCAACAGTGCCCTAGCGACTAGCGGTGGCGCGATCGACAGTATCAACAGCGATCTGAGCATGTCTGCTTCAATTTTCAATGGCAATCAAGCCAACACCGACGGTGGAGCGCTTGCCCTCAGTGGCGGGAATGCCACCATTAGCGGGTCACGCTTCTCATTCAATACAGCCGGCAACACCTTTGGGGGTGCACTCGGTGGTGGTGCCTTATGGTTGCTGCCGACCAATAGCGTCCAGATTAGCGACAGCAGTTTCAACAACAACCAGAGCAGCAGCGGCGGCGCGATCTATGCGGGCAGCGGCGAGATCATTGTCTTAGCCAGCAATCTGATTAGCAATGAAGCCAATTCTGAAGGTGGCGCAATCTTCAATCGAGCCATCCTTAGGGTCGAGGATAGCGAGTTCGATAACAATTCGTCGGGCAGCAGCGGCGGGGCAATCCGCAGTCTGTCAAGCCTCAACGTTGACGCAAGCACCTTCACTGAAAACGTCAGCTCAGGCTCTGGTGGGGCGCTTGCCCTTTCAAGCAACGCCACGCTAAGCAACAGTACCCTTCACGAGAACTCGGGTCGTTTTGGTGGCGGCCTCGCAGCAGACGCCGGAGCGATCAGACTGACGCACCTGACCATCAATGAGAACAGCGCCAGCCAACAAGGCGGGGGGCTATTCAACTCGGGCGGCAGTGTCGCTGCGGCCAACACGATATTGTCGAACAATAGGGCCAGCAGCGGCCCCGACTGCTCTGGATTCTTCATCACCAGCGGCGTCAATCTAGTCACTCGACGCGTTGGCTGCTCGGCCAGCGGTCCAATACCCATCATCGCGGACCCGAACCTCGGCGGGCTGGCCGACAATGGCGGACCCACTCGCACACTCCTGCCCGCGGCCACCAGCCCAGCGATCGATGCTGCCGACAACGGCCTGTGCCCAACGGTCGATCAGCGCGGGGTGCCCCGCCCTATCGACTATGACAGCGACGGCGTCGCGACCTGCGACATCGGCGCAGTGGAGCGCGAAGCCGAAGCCGACCTGGCGATCACCCGGATCACCGTTACACCTGATCCGGCCTTTGTGGGCGATGTCTTACGCTACACCATCGAGTTGACCAATCGAGGCAGTGTCGCAGGGCGTCCCACCGCCATATTGGCCCAGACGCTGGGGACCACACCGGTTATCCAGGTTTTCGGCGGCATCTTCTCCTCCTGTTCGATCAACGGCGGAGTGGGCCAATGCCTCTATGCCGCTGGCAGCCCCGATTGGGAGCCTGGCTTTACAACCAATATTCAGGTGTTGGTGCAAGGTCCAGCGACGCCAGGCGATGTCATTGCCACGGCCCTGCTGGAGGTCGATCAAGGTGTGTCCCCCATCGACCCAGACCTATCCAACAACACGCTGTCGGTGACCACTCCCATCCTGGATTTCACCGGGGCGACACCCACATCAACCTTTACGCCCCAGCCAACTGCAACCTTCACGCCTGCGCCGACGAGCACAAGCGTGCCGAACACACCCGTCGCAACCCTTCCCCCTATTCTGCCAGGCGCAACAGTGACGGGCACATTGCTGCCCACCAGCACAGCCACTCTATTGATCCCAACGGGGACGGCCACCCAGGCGCTCGCCTCACCGACCTTCCCGGCTACTGTCACGCCCGATGACCTTGGCCAGCCAACCGATGAAGCCACCCTCGACCCTACCCAGGTAGCGGAGATCACGCCCACCCAAACAGCCACCGCCACCCTGGTCGATCCGCTAACGGGGACGGCCACAGCGTCTCCTACACCCACGACCACTCCAGACATTGAGTCGATCACCGATCTGCTGGTGCCGCTCAGCGTCGGCTGTCGGATTGTGCCTATCGCGGAGATCGCGCCGGAGGTCGTTGACGCTTACATGATGGAGGTCGATCCTTATCTTGCGCCATTGTGGATCATTTGTGATGAGCCACCCCAGCAGGTCGCTTTGCCGGTTGACCCGGCACTTGGCGAGGCGCTGTCAGGAGGAGGCAGCATCTTCCTGTTCGACTGCCAGACGGAAGCCTGCCGCTCCTTCCAGTCGGTTAGTCGCGCCCAAGATCAATTGATTTTCCGCGCGGGTGTACTGACCGGACGACCAAACTGTGCCCAAGGCTGCACCTTTGCCAATGTCGGGTCGCAGACGGTGTTGGTGCGCTCGGTGATCCCCGTCGTATTGATCCTGTTTATCTTGGGCATTTTGCTATGGTTGTTTGTCTTGCTGGCGGCTCGCCGTCGCCGCGATGAAGACACCGAAGAAGACTTCACCCCCGGCGAAGACTTGGCCGGTGGGGGCGCTGACTCAGGCCAGTGATCCTCAATACCAGTTGAGGTCGGGGTCATACGCAATCCTGAGCTGCTGATGTAGACCTAACCCATCTATCAGAATCGCAAGGCTCAAAGTCGACTGAGCGCATCTGCTGAGCGAATATGCTATAATCTCGCGTAGGCTACCGAGACAGGTCGGTGAAGTGTGGGGTCGCCGCCAACAGAGGTTGACCGGGGTCTTTCCACTGAGTATACTTGCCGCGAACTTGTCAAATCGGGCAATCGATGGTTGCCGAGCCGTCTTCTGAAAATCCGTAAGGTAACCGGGGAAACACGATGCAAGGTGATCTCAAACACTTCGGTGGTACCCAACTTCTCAGCCTGATCAGTCTCGCCAAGAAAACTGGCACCCTTGATGTTGACCGCTCCGGTGGGGCGGCCTCGCTGGCCTTCAAGGAAGGCAAACTGATCTTTGCCGCAATCGGTGGCATTGACGGGTCTCTGGCGGCGGTTCTGGCCAGCGCCGGGCGCATCAGCCAAGACCAAGCCAGCGCCCTCTCCAAGCGCGCCCAGCAGACCGGTGATAAGCAGTTGGGGCTGCTGATGATCCAGAAGGGATACATCAGCCAGGCCGACATAATCAAGAGCATCAAGCGCCATGCTATTCTGGCGATTACCCAGTTCGCCGGTTGGGACTCGGGGAAGTTCAAGTTCGAACCGACCAAACTGCCCGGCGGGGATCGCATCACCGTTCCGGTCGACATGGAAAATGTCATTATCAAGATCTCGCGCGAGAAGAAACGCGACGAAGAGCTTGAGCGCGAAATCCCCAGCCTGGATGTCTATCTGCGTCACGGCGACAACGCCAAGATCGACCCCAAAGAATTGCAACTCAACAAAGACGAATGGCAGGTCCTACGCTATGTCGGGCCGAAAAACACCATTCGCATGATCGCCAAGTCTTGCAACATGAACGACCGGCAGATCCGGCGTGTGGTGGGCAGCTTGCGCGAGGCGGGCCTGGTCGAATTGGACTTCAAAGTCCGAGGACCGAAGCTCACCACTGAGCAGAAAAAAGAGAAAAAGGCCTTGGTGAATCGCATCATTGGCCGCTTGCAGACAATCGGGGAAGACTAGCCCCGTTGGATGGCCTGTTGAAGGAAGATTCGGTACGCTTAGAGTGGATCGGTTGACCCGCAGCGCACTTATTGAATTGATTATCACGCCGTCTGCCTGAGCCAGTGGTCGGGCCAGACAGCCCAAGAGAGTGAGGAATCATGGCGGCACAAACTGTCAAAATGGTGATCACCGGACCGTTTAGCTCCGGAAAGACCCAATTCGTCCAATCCATCAGTGAGATCGACGTTGTGGCCACGGAGCGCAAGATTTCCTCCGAAGCCGAGAAGGTGAAAGAAGCGACCACTGTAGCGATGGATTTTGGGCGCATCACCGTCGACGATGACCTGGTTCTCTACCTATTTGGCACACCGGGCCAGCGTCGCTTTGACTTCATGTGGGAGATCCTGGCGGAGGGCATGCTCGGCTTCGTCGTGCTGGTCGACTCCGCCCGCCCAGAGACCTTCCGCGAAGCGAAATCTATCCTGGAGACCTTCCGGGCTTACGCGCCGACGCCTTACGTCGTTGCCGCCAACAAGCAAGACCTGGATGATGCCTGGGACGTGGACGACCTGCGTGTCGCCTTGCGCCTGGACGAGAACGTGAAGATGCTGCCCTGCGTCGCCGCCGACAAAGAGAGCGTCAAGAACGTGCTGCTCCAATTGCTGTACTCGATCCTCGAAGAAATGGATATGGACGACGAATAGGCGTCCACAGCCTCCACATCTTTGATCTTTAGCGGCAGGCTCATCTGTGTGAGCCTGCTCGATTGAACCTCAGGGAGAAAGCGCGTGCCATCACTTGTCACCGGCCAGGGTCAGGTTCACTACGAAGTGATCGGATCCGGCCCACCGGTCATTTTGATCCACGGATGGACGCAAGCCTGGAACACCTGGCGGCTCACCATCGAAACCTTTCAAAACCAGTATCGCATGTATGCCCCAGACCTGTGGGGTTTTGGTGAATCCGATAAGGACCGGCGTGAGTCGTTCAATGTCGGGGACTTCATCGAGTTGATCCCACAGTTCATGGACGCGCTCGGCATCGTCAAGGTGCCCATCATGGGCCACTCAATGGGCGGCACGACCGCGCTCGGTGTGACCCTCAAGTATCCAGACCGGGTACGCAAGGTCGGCGTGGTTGGCTCACCCATCAACGGCAAGTCGCTGAGCTTGTTCTTGAAACTGGCCGGACGCCCGTTTGTCGCCCGCTGATGTTCCTTGGCGACAACACCCCACTGCTGCGCACCTTCATCCGCTTGTGGTCGCCCTTTGTGTCTCGTCCGCACCCGGATTACTTCTACAACATGACCATCAGCAACGCGGCGGGCTTCTCCGTTGAGTCCTTTTTCAGCAGCATCGACTCCTTGCGCCGCACCGACCTGAGTGATCAGATGCACAATATCCAGATTCCAGCCATGGGCATCTACGGCGCACGCGATGTGATCGTCAGCCCACAGCAAATCAAGCTGTTCCGGCGGCTGCTGCCCCACGGCAAGGATGTCTGGATTCAGAAGGCCGGGCACTTCCCCATGTGGGATACGCCAGATGAATTCAACGAGGCCTTCCGCGAGTTTATGGCCCTAGAGGCTTAGTTTCCTACGAACGGCATCGATCAAGTCACTTTTTCGAGCCACTCCAGCACGATTGTCTCCTGCTCTACATTGATCAGCTTGCTGCTGCGTAAGTCGCTCAACAGCTGGCGCAGGGTATAAACGGCATGGAGGCTATAGCCGCGCTCGGCCAATGCCTCCGCGCCCCCCATCTCCCGATCGATCAGCACCAGGATATCCTTCACGATCAAGCCCTCTGCCTCCAGCACCGCAATCGCTTCTAGCTTGCTGGTCGCGCGTGACAGCACATCGTCAACAAGCAAGGCCGTCTGTCCCAGCTCGTAAATCCCCTCGATCGGCTGGCGCGTGCCGTGTTGCTTCTTCTCCATGCGCGGGTAGATCAGCGCCTGGTCTTTCATCAAGCTTAATGCTAGACCCAGTGGCAGCCCCGCCAGCGGGATCGGCGCGAGCAGATCATAGGTCAGGGTGCGTGCTTGCTGACTCATTGCCAAGGCAATCTCCTTGAGCAGCTTCGGTTCGGCCACCACCCGGCGCAAGTCAATATAAATCGGTGAAATCTCTCCCGATTTCAAGGTAAATTCACCGAATTTCACCGCACCGATCTCAAATAGTCCTTGGGCCAAGGTTGACATGGTTCCTATCCTGTTTGCCTTTCGCATTCGGCAAGATGCGCCAATTGCTTCTCCCCACCCGCTGTAGGGACAGGGCCTGCCCTGTCCGCTGCCCTGCCTGGTCTGCCACCCGCTGTAGGGACAGGGCCTGCCCTGTCCGTTGCCTTGCCCGGTCTGCAATCTGTCGGACGAGGCAGGCCTCGTCCCTACACATCCTGGTTGCTTCTCCCCACCTGCCGTAGGGACAGGGCCTGCCCTGTCCGCTGCCCTGCCTGGTCTGCCACCTGCCGGACGAGGCAGGCCTCATCCCTACACATGTTGATTGGTAGGGCATCAGCCGCTGGAAATTGCCGTTTCGTCGCTGCCTTCGCTACGCAGGTGATTAATCCGGTCCCGCAGCTTGATTGCTTCAGCGCGGGCCGCCCGCGCGTAACCCTCTCCGCTGGAGGCATACAGTATGCTGCGTGAGGCGCTGATCACCGGGCCAACGCCGTCCTTGGTGGCGCCGAAGCGCACCGCCCCTTCCAACGAGCCGCCCTGTGCCCCCACTGTCTCTTATACACATCT
>JAADYZ010000238.1 GCA_010092775.1 Chloroflexota bacterium | reverse complement strand
TTGTACCAACGCAAGAAGCCAACGTTGACTTAGCCTGTTCACCGGGTGTCCAATACCTGGCGAGCCCACTGTCAGACGCCAATCTGTGGGCATTTTACCAATCTGACGTAGATTTTGATGTTGAATCGATCAGTGCGTTCTGGCAATCATCATTTAGCATCTTGTCAGGGTCTGCTTTTCCAGGCGTGTGCTCAGTCGTTGAATATGCACCTGCCACAGTTCCCTATCAGGATGCCTGCAACGTCACGCCAGACATTGCTGAACAAAATGCGTTCTATTGCCCAAGCATTAATGTGGTGATGTGGGACGGCCCGACCTTCTATCAACCCCTTTACTCTGATCTAGGCGACGCCGCCCTGACATTCATAACCGCCCATGAGTTCGGTCACGCAGCCCAATTCTTAAGCGACACCATGCCCCTGAATTCAGTCAATCGAGAGCTACAAGCCGATTGCTATGCTGGAGCCTATCTAAGATTTGCAGGTGAACGAAACTATCTTGACGAAGGCGACATCCAGGAAGTCATCGAGATCGTTCGGATGGTGGGGCAATCTCGCATAGGATCGACTTGGCGCACCCGAACACACGGTACGCCGCTACAGCGGCAGTTGGCTGTACGTCGCGGCTTTGAAGAAGGAATCGGTGGTTGTCAGATCGACTTCAGCCAGGATAGAAATCTTCCAACGAGGCCGTAGTGGGTAGGGGACTCTTTCTCAATACCTCGGCCTATGGGCATGTCAATCCTACCATACCGGTCGTCTCTGAACTTGTGCGGCGCGGTGAAGGCATCCTGTACTTCACG
Source organism: Chloroflexota bacterium (assembly GCA_010092775.1). Classification (GTDB taxonomy): domain Bacteria; phylum Chloroflexota; class Anaerolineae; order Aggregatilineales; family UBA3940; genus TC-71. The sequence goes on along the minus strand of JAADYZ010000238.1, from coordinate 14,360 downwards.
GCAGCAATTCATCAGCCAGCCCTGGAAGAAGCTGGAGCAAGCTACCAACCTTATCCTCATGCAGCCCCACAGATTGCTGTCGCTGGCGATACCCTGGCGGACTTGGCTGAGAAGCTCCTCACTACAGCAGAGCGCATTACTCCAACCTTAGACGCAATCGTGGAAGACTTCAAACCAGATTACATTATCCATGACTCCTTAGCCCCTTGGGGTAAATACCTCGCTGCACGACACAAGCTTCCTGCCATATCAAGCATAACGACCTTTGCATTTGCGCAGCCGCGACAGCTTGCCCATTTGGGCCAGATGTTGCGTTTCGTCCGTGCGCAACCTATTCATCCACATAGGTTCGTACAGATTGCCCAAACATATGACCAACTCCTACGTCAATATGGCCTTCCGAACGAAGGTGTAGTGGACTTGTTTCAGAACAGTGAAGCGCTCAATATCATCTACACGGTGCGTGAGTTTCAACCACAAGCCGCCCGGTTTGACAATACCTACCACTTTGTGGGGACATCCATACCTGAGCAAGACGGGCACGCCACTTGGTTGGTTGGTCGTCTTGGAACAGATCGGCTCATTTACGTTTCGCTGGGAACCATCATGAATAACGCTCCCCACTTCTATCAATTGGCTTATGACGCCTTTGAAGGCACTGAGTATCAAATCGTCATGTCTGTTGGACAAGTGGTGAGTGAGGATACCATTGCCGCTGCCCCTGACAACTTCATTGTGTGTCGCTATGTTCCGCAGCTCAGCGTCCTCCAACATGCCAGCGCTTTTATCACACACGGAGGTATGAACAGCGTACACGAAGCGCTGCACTTTGGTGTGCCGATGGTTGTGGTACCACGCAGCCCAGAGCAAGTTTTTGTGGGGCGTCAAGTCATTGAGCGGGGAGCTGGTCAAATGCTGAGTTGGGAACAGCTCAGTGTGGAAGGTCTACGCCATGCAGTGGATCAAGTCATAGCAGACCCAGTCTATGCCGCGAACAGCCGCTTCATTGGGCATCTACTGCGGCAAGCCGGAGGCTACCATCGTGCGGCTGAGGAAATCCTGACCTACGTAGAGCAACATAGAAGGTAGTACCAACACCCTCTTCGCTTTCCACCCAGATACGCCCGCCGTGTAGATGAACCAGACGCTGCGCGATAGCCAGGCCCAAACCACTGCCGCCCGACTCTCTATTGCGTGAGGACTCTGCCCGAAAGAACCGATCAAACAAATGGTCCTGCAATTCGGGTGGGATACCTGGCCCATTGTCAGCAACAGCAATGACGACCTCGTGTCCCCATACCTGTGCGCCGACCAATATGCGTCCGTCATTTGGCGTATAACGAACGGCGTTGCTCAGCAAATTGTTGAGTACTTGCTCAATGCGAAGTGGGTCGACACGCATAGTTGGCAAGGGGGCCGGGATACTTAAGCGCAGATCGATAGCCTTCTGAGCAGCCGAGATGCACCAGGTATCCACAACGGTGCTGAGAAGCTCCTCCAAATCGACTTCATGGCGCTGAAGCATCATGCCGCCTGCATCCACTAAAGACAATTCCCGCAAGTCTTGGATCAACAGAGTCAAGGCATCTGTCTGAGTTTGCAGCGCAACTACCGCCTTATCAGGACTCTGCAAACCATCAGCCATCGCCTCGACCTCTAATTTGATGATGCTCAAGGGGGTGCGTAGTTCGTGGGCAATGTCCGCGATCATCTGTTCGCGCAGTTTCTGTTGATGGGCTAAAGCCTGTGCCATATCATTGAAGGTTTGGCTCAACTCGGCAATCTCTTGACTGCCCTCAACGACGATAAGCTCTGGTTCGCCCCTGGAGGAGAACGTCCTTGCCGCTTCATTCAAGCGACGCAGCGGCCCCGACAGTCGGTTAGCGAGAATTACACTCACCACCGCCGACGTGATCGTCGCCAGCAAGGCAGCCAACAGGAGTGAGTTCAGCACAAGGCGACGGCTTGCTTCTAAGGTAGCTGGCATCAGCGATATATCGATGAGGAAAGCCCCAACCTGTTCGCCCCCCACCCAAATTGGCCAAGCGTTTTCGCGCATAGCGGCCAACTCCTCTGCGGAGAGCGCCGTTGAATGAGTGTCGATAACGAGCTCGCCAGCCTGGTCTAGTAGGATCAGACGTTCATCAACAACAGGCTGGCTGACAGCCAATCCACCAGTGATCCCCAAGGGGCGAAAAAAAAAGGGGCCGTCTGCATCGGGAGATACGAAGCCCGCTAAAGCAGACTCGATACTGTTCCAATCACCTTCAAGTTCATAGTGATCGGCGAGCAATGGCGCTAGCTGCTGCATTCGAAATGGGTGCTGCATTTGGACTATGCTGGCTGCACCTGCCCGAAAGATGGGGGCATTCATGGCGACGAAGCCGATAATCGTCATCGAGATGACAACAACCAGCAAAAAGCTCTGGATCAGCAAGACTCGCAGAGTTCGCAGCCGCTTAACTCGCATAGCGATAGCCCACACCGTAGACGGTGATGATGCGCTCCGGGCGTGCTGGGTCTGCTTCTACTTTGCTGCGAAGCTGCCGAATATACACATCAATGGAGCGATCCAACCCGTCGTACTCATGCCCGAGGCTCTTCTCGATCAACTGCTGCCGACTCAGGGCACGGCCCCGATTCTGGATCAAGGTACTGAGCAGGCGGAACTCATTTGGAGTCAGGTGCAACAGATTGTCATGCAGGGTGGCGACATGCGCATCAAGGTCGATCAGCAAGCCACGATCCTCAATCACTGGGGCGCGCTCGGTCAGGCGGTCCATCCGCCTGAACATGGCGCGGACGCGCGCCACTAACTCACGTGGGCTGAAGGGCTTCACCATGTAGTCGTCAGCACCGATTTCCAGGCCGATTAAGCGGTCGCTCTCTTCGACGCGCGCGGTCAGCATAATCACCGGAATGTGCACACTCATTGCATCTTGGCGAATCGCACGACAGACGTCGAGTCCATCCATGTTTGGCAGGTTAAGGTCCAGTACGATCAAGTCGGGGTAATGCTCACGAACCAACGCCAGACCGTGCACACCATCGGTTGTGGTCAAGACAGTAAAGCCCGCGTTTTGTAGATACGACCTGATCCAGTCAAGGATGCTGACTTCATCTTCAATCACGAGAACAGTTTTTCCAACCATAGTAGGCTAATTGGCATTCGCTACGGTAGACAGAACATTTAAGATGGTTTCTGGTCGGATCGGTTTAGCCAGGTAAGCCCAGAACCCAGCCTCCAAGGCCTTACGTTCCAGGCCAGGTGTGTCGTAGGCCGTCATCGCAATCAAGGGAACCTGCTGTATCGCAGGGTTCTCTAGGATGGTCTGGGCCAGCGTCCATCCGTTGATGTCTGGCAAGCGCAGGTCAATGAGGATGAGATCGGGCACCAGTTCCCCAAGATGGGCCAGGGCAGTCTCCCCATCAGCGGCTGTGATGACAGTGACTTGTTCCAATCCAAATACGTACTCCAAGACAGCGGCGCTGTCTGGCGTATCTTCCACAATCATGACAGTGTTTACGGTCATCGTTTTGCTCCCAAATAGGCAACAACATGGGTCTGTTGGTTCAATGCTTGAACCAACTCGTCGAGTACAGTTGCTGGGCTAAACGGCTTCGAGATGTAGTAATCAAATCCTGCTTCCAGAATACGCTCGCGATCTCCCTTCATGGCATGAGCAGTCACCGCAATGACTGGCACCTGATCAAAAATATTGATTTCGCGAATGCGCTTAAGCGTCTCCCAACCGTCCATCACTGGCATCGCAATATCGAGAATAATCAAGTCTGGAAAGAATTCTTCAAGCAGGGCGAGTGCCTCCTCACCGTGTTCAGCCACGTGTACCACAGCCCCTTTGAACTCAAGTAGGTAGGTCATCAAAAAGCGGGCATCGGCATCATCCTCAACAATGAGCACTTTCCATTTGGCAATATCTGCTGCGGTGATCATGAAGATGGTTCCTTTTCAGCCTGCCGAATGTCCATTGGCAGCACAATCGTGAAGGTTGAGCCGCGCCCCAGTTCACTCTTGACGTTGATCGTCCCGCCCATCTCGCGCACTAGAGTTTGGGTGATGGCCAGACCCAATCCCGTCCCTTGATATTTCCGGGTGGTCGAGCCGTCCGCTTGCCGGAAAGCCTCGAAGATGTAGGTCAGCGCGTCGGGCGGAATCCCAATGCCTGTATCTTGAACCTGGATTTGCCATTTCATTTCGTCTTTAACAGGTCTCAAAGTCAAGGCGACATGCCCCTGCGACGTGAACTTGAAGGCGTTGGAAAGCAGGTTCGTTATAACACGATGGATCGCTTTCATGTCACCCATCATATAGCGAGGAAGGTCGCCATGTACATCGACCTGAAACTCAACCTTCTCAGCCAGAAGGCCGCTGACCTGTGACTCGATTGCCTTGACCAAAGCCCGCACATCGAAGGGGGCCGTTTCAATCTCGAAGCGCCCCGATTCGATCTTGGATAAGTCGAGAATGTCGTTAATCAGCTCCAGCAGATGCTCTGCATTCGAGTGGACACGTTCGATCATGCCGTAGCTGACAGGCTCTAGCTTGACCCCCATCCCCAGTTTCATGATCTCCGAGAAACCCAGAATGGCGTTGAGCGGCGTGCGGAGCTCATGCGACATGGTCGAGAGAAACTCACTCTTTAGTCGGTTAGCTTCATCCGCTTCACGCTTAGCAAGGTCGAGTTCTCGATTTTGCTGTGTCAGGGCTTGATTGGCGGCTTGCAATGATACAGCCTGATCTTGAATACGACGCAAGTTTACCGTCGTGATGGTGGAGATCATAACACCCAGACCTGTCAGAAGAACTTGGAACACACCATAATCTGAAATGGCTGTTTCAATCGTGACCGTCGTCGGAAAAAGGACAGCAATTAACAGTATCACCATGAAACCGCTTGTTCCAACGGCCAAACTTGCCAACGCAGTTGAAGCAATCGGCAGGACTAAGATTGGCAGCCATGGATACGATAAGGCGAGATTCGCCGTAACTGGGTCTGGCTCACCAAACATCAGCGTACCAAATGCGGCTATAACACACAGTCGCTATGAGCGCTGCACTCAGCCCGTAGAAGCGGCTGCGGCTCATAGCGTAGGCCAAAATCAACACAGCGCTCTCAACCAAAATCTCCCAAGTAGGCGCTATACCGGTCCCCAAACCGGAGAGCCATATGGCGATGAATATCAGAGAAATTCCGGCTAGCAACCTGGCATGCAGATTGGCCTGTTCACCGACAACGTCTGGCGCAGGTTCCGTCAAAAGATTGCCAAAGTCTCTCAATCGCTGCGTGAGGTTGAGTTGGCCTGTTGTGGGTTGGAGTTGCTCGCTCAGCTTCAATGTTGTATTCCCCCGTCAGCGAAACTGATCTAGGATAAGTCTGCATCTATATAGTCGCACAAGTGCTATCGGTCTGTAAATCCTTTGTAAACTCTGGCCCTGAACCGTAAGGATTTCAATCCCTAGCTCATCTATAGTTAAAGTACAAGATGCGTCATGACAGTTCATTATACTATCTTGACCAGAATCTAGACCGCGGGATATACTTGCGGTGATATAACATATATCTATCTATCGGGTCGGTAGCCCGCTTAAATGTTGCGCAAGCATTTTCGTCCCCGCACGACAAAAGAAGAGGAAAACCACATATGACCTCCCAGAGTGCCGCCGGTTTGGCGGGTGTGGTCGTCACTGAGACTCAAAAGAGCAAGGTTGACGGCGACATCGGCAAACTCCAGTATCACGGCTACAATATCCTTGATCTCGCAGAATACGCTCAATTTGAAGAAGTGGTTTATCTGCTTTGGTGGAACAAGCTGCCCAATAAAGCAGAGTTCGAGGCCTTCGAACAGAAGCTGGCCAAGCTGCGTCACATCGAGCCTGAGATCGTTCAGACGATGAAGCTGTTCCCCAAAGACACCCACCCGATGGCCGCCCTCCGGACGGCGGTATCCATGTTAGGCATGTGGGACCCGAACGCTGATGACAATAGCCCAGAAGCCAACTATGAGCAGTCCTGCAACCTGCTCGCCATCATGCCAACGGTGGTGGCCGCGTGGAGCCGCATCCGTAAAGGCAAAGAACCGATTGCCCCACGCGAAGACCTGACCCTAGCAGCGAACTTCCTCTACATGTTGCATGGCACAGAGCCAACGGAGGCTCAGATTGATGCCATTGATGCTTATCTCGTCCTACTGGCCGATCATGGGTTGAATGCCTCAACCTTCTCAGCACGGGTCACCGTCAGCACTTTGTCAGACATCTATTCGGCGGTGGTAACCGCCCTCGGGACGCTGAAGGGGCCAGCACACGGCGGTGCCAATCAAAAAGCCATGGAACAGTTTATGGACATCGGCAGCCCTGACAAGGTCGACGCCTGGTTTGACGACCTGATCGCCAACAAAGGCCGCATCATGGGCATTGGCCACCGCGTCTACAAGGCAGAAGATCCACGTGCCACCATCCTGCGGGACCGCACTCGCAAACTGGCCGAAGAAGGCGACTCCAAATGGTACGATATCGCCTGGCAGTTGGAGCAGAAAGCGCGCGCCCACGAGTACTTCCTCGAGCGCAACCTCTACGCCAATGTTGACTACTACTCAGCGATTGTCCTGTATCAACTTGGGATTGACGTCGATCTGTTTACACCGCTCTTCGCAATGAGCCGCGTGGCGGGCTGGTGTGCCCACATTGCGGAGCAGTGGGAAGACAATCGGTTGATCCGCCCACGTGCTGATTATGTCGGCCCGCTGGACCTTGAGTGGGTGGACTTGGCTGATCGCGACTAAGCACCTCCGTTTTTGGTCGATTCCCGGCGCCTGGCCAATATGGTCGGGCGCTTGACGTTTTAGAAGCTCTGCGCATCTGGTAAACTGGTTGGTGCCGTCATGTTGCCTCACGCAGATCGTCCGCAGCAAAGGGACTGACCATGTCGTACCAAATTATTCAACATGATCGGGTCACCTGGACTAACATCATCCAGCCTACCCCATCGGATGTCGAACGATTGGGGAAAGCCTACACGATGTTTCACCCACTCGACCTGGAAGACTGCCTCAGCCGCATTGAACGCCCCAAGATTGAGGGCTACGAAAACTACATGTTTATCGTGATGCACTTTCCGCGCTGGGATAAACGGCGGCGAATCTCAACGCCGAGCGAGGTTGACTTCTTCGTGGGATCCGGTTTTGTAGTGACGATTCACGAGGGTGCGCTCAAGCCACTGGTCAATCTCTTTGACCTCTGTCAAGAATCTGATGAGGCGCGTAAACAACATTTGGGCCGCGGCGCGAGCCGACTCCTACATACGATCAGCGACCGCCTGGTAGACTACCTTTTCCCGATCCTTTACAAGGTCGATGCTAACATCCGAACGATTGAAGAAAACCTATTTGAGGAAGATGGCCAGCGCATCATCCAAGATATCTCCTTTGTGCGGCGTGACATTATCTCACTCAGGCGCATCGTCCGCCCTCAGCTCCCCATCCTGGAGAATCTCGAAAACGTCGATCGCCCCTTTATACGCGAGGACCTCGACGTTTACTTCGGGGACATCTTGGACCATCTACAGAAAGCTCGGGACATCGTTGACGATGACGCTGAGGTAATATCTAGTCTGGCAGACACCAACGACGCCCTTCAGTCACACCGCATCAACGTCGTCATGCGCACCTTGACTGTGATCTCGGTCATCATGCTGCCGCTCACTTTAATCGCTGGTGTGCTGGGCATGAACGTAATGATCCCCTTTTCGGAGGACCCACTGACTTTGTGGGTCATTATGGGGTCGATGTTGCTAATGTCCGTTTTTATGCTTATCTACTTTAGGTATCGTGGGTGGATATGACCGCGACCATTCTTGACTTACCCTCACCAATGATCATTGACGATGATGAGAGCTTGCAGCGTGCAAGAGCACAGCTTGAAAGGGCAGCTCGCTTAGCAATCGACACAGAGTCAAACAGCATGTGGGCCTACCAGGAACAGGTCTGCCTGATCCAGCTTTCTACTGATGATCAGGATTATATTCTTGATCCATTGGCTTTCAAGGATAGATCGCAGCTCGATTTCTTAGGCAACCTCTGCGCCGATCCGTCGGTGGAGATCGTGCTGCACGCTGCTGAGTACGACATCATTTGTTTGAAGCGTGACTTTGGCTTTCGTTTCAACCACCTCTTTGACACGATGGTGGCCGCTCGCCTGCTAGGCATCGAGCGGGTTGGGCTCGCGAATCTCCTAGAGGAACACTTCGGTGTCACGATGGACAAGCGCCATCAGCGCGCTGACTGGGGCAAACGCCCGCTTGCCGACGAGTTGTTGGCCTACGCCCAGATGGACACGCATTATCTACTCGACTTGCGCGACATCATCAACCGCGAGATGGATCAGCGGGTTGAACCGGCTGAGGCCGCTGAGCTTTTCGAAGAGGTCACTCAGGTTGATCCCCCTGATCTTTCGTTTGACCCGGACGTTTACTGGCGAATACACGGCTCACGAGATGCATCTCGGCGTACCATGACCATCTTGCGCGAGCTGTACATCTATCGAGAGAAGCAGGCTCAGAAACGCAATCGGCCGCCCCACAAAGTGATGTCTGACCAAACCTTGATGGCTTTAGCCGAGGCTGCTCCAGAGCACATGTCGGACTTACCGGAGTTACCCGGTATGACTGCGGGGCAGATTCGGCGCTATGGACGCAGCATCTTGCGAGCCGTCAAACGTGGATCGGAGCGAAAACTGGCCCGCCCCCCCAAGCGCCGCCGTCGCCCCGACCAGGAGATATTGGATCGCTATGATGCCTTGCACAATTGGCGCAAACAAAAAGCAGAAGAACGCGGCATCACCTCGGAATTGATACTATCCAAAGCCATGATGTGGGACATTGCCCAACTTGCGCCAACTAGCCTTGAGGAATTTGAGGAGATAAAGCAACTTGGCCCTTGGCGTCGGGAGGCATATGCAGGTGAAATCATCACTCTGCTTGCCAGCCTCCCACAATCTGATCCTGATCGTCGCACTTGAAGGACAGCCTTATGAAGATCACTTTTCACGGCGCAGCCCAGACCGTTACAGGTTCCCAACATCTGATCGAAGTCAACGGCTTGCGCATTCTACTCGACTGTGGCCTATACCAAGGACGCCGGTCTGAAGCTCGCGAGATCAATCGCGAGCTTCCCTTCGATTGCAGCACAATCGACGCGATGATCCTCTCACATGCGCACATCGATCATTCTGGGAACATCCCTAATCTGGTAAGAAACGGCTTCAACGGCGACGTGATCTGTACGTTTGCCACGCGGGACCTGTGCTCAGCGATGCTGCGCGATAGCGGCCATATTCAAGAGCGAGACGCCGAGTATGTGAACCGCAAACGCAAGAAACGCGGCGAAGCCCCAATTGACCCAATCTACACTGAAGAAGACGCGGTCAAATCGCTGCAGTATTTTCTTAGTATTGGCTACGATCGCCCATACCGGTTGGCGCCTGGCATTACCGTGACTTTCAAAGATGCCGGACATATGCTCGGTTCAGCGATTGTCATCCTAGACATTGAAGACGAAGACGAAAAGCGGAATGTTCGCTTGGTCTTTTCGGGTGATCTCGGGCGGACAAACATCCCCATTATCCGCGACCCGTCGATCATTAACGAAGCTGACGTTCTGATTATGGAGTCAACCTATGGGGGACGGCGGCATCCCGCTAACGAAGAACTGACCGACGAACTGCAACAGGTCGTTGAAGCAACCTGGCGGCGGGATGGCAAAGTGATTATTCCGTCCTTCGCGGTCGGTCGCACTCAACAGCTCGTCTATATGTTGAACACCCTTTGCCATGACAAAAAGCTCCCTGATTTGGATGTGTACGTGGACAGCCCCCTGGCCGTCAATGTCACTGATATCTTCCGCCTTCATCCGGAAGCTTTTGATAAAGAGACGCTAGACTACCTGACGCAAAAGGACCCCGATGGCGACGTCTTTGGCTTCCAACGCTTGCGCTACATTCGTCATGTGGAAGACTCCAAAGCGTTGAACTTCCTACGCGAGCCAGCGATTATCATTAGTGCGTCAGGCATGATGGAGCATGGCCGCATCTTGCACCATCTAAAGAACAACATCGAAGACGACGCTAACACCATCCTGGTGGTGGGTTGGCAAGCCCCCCATACTTTAGGTCGTCGTATTGTGGATGAAGAGCCGCGTGTGCGCATCTTTGGCGAGGAATACTCATTACGGGCTCAGGTTGTGGTGATGAACGCCTTCAGCGGCCATGCCGATCATGATGAGTTGATCGAATGGGTGGGAAAGTTTGAGGCATCCAAACCGCAGCACATCTTCCTGGTACATGGCGAGCTTGAAGCCGCAACGGATTTGAAAGCTAGCCTGCGGAACGATTTGGGCTATCAGAACGTAGAGATTCCTGAACGGGGCCAATCTTTTAAGGTGTAGCCGAGGAGAAACAAACGAATGGCAAACGTTGATCGGAAACGCTGGCAGTATTGCCAGATTGAAACGAGCAGCAGCAACACCAGTGTCCTGCGCCAGTTCTTCCCAGACCGCGCGCCAGTGGTCTACGAACTGCATGAAAACTGGCCATCGATGTTGGGCAAACTGGGCGATCAAGGCTGGGAGATGGTCAGCGCCTTCCCTAGCGAGTCAGGGCGTTCACGCAGCCCGGTAACCTACGTCTTCAAGCGACCGCTGGGCGTTGCAGGCACACAGAGTCAATCTGCACCTGCCGACTACCCAGCATCCGACGAGCCACCTGATCCAGAGCCACCAGACTTCGAGCCGCTGCGTGGCATCTAGATCTACAGGGAGAGGTTGTAAAAGCGCCTCTCCCTGATTGCTTGATGTGTCTACTGCTCGATGATCTCGACGCTGTGCAGCGAATCGCCTGGTGTTGATGCACGCTGCGGGTCACGTTCGTTGATGCTCATCAGTACTTTCATGGAATCATCATCGGCAACCTTACCGAAGACGGCATGCTTTCCATTCAGATGGGGTGTGGCTGCATGCGTGATGAAAAACTGGCTGCCATTGGTGTTTGGGCCGGCGTTTGCCATCGACAAGACACCTGGGCCATCGTGCTTCAACTGCAAGGCGCTCTTCTCATCGTTAAAGCGGTAGCCTGGGCCACCACGGCCGGTGCCGGTCGGATCGCCACACTGAGCCATAAACCCATTGATCACGCGATGGAACGTGATGTCGTTATAGAAACCATCGCGGGCGAGAAAGACAAAATTGTTTACGGTCGCGGGAGCCTCTTTAGCAAACAGGTTGACGCGGATGTCCCCATGCTGCGTCTTCAGCACAGCAACGTAAGACTTGTTGGCGTCGATTTCCATTTCTGGCGGACTGGGATATTGCTTGGACACAGTGTGTTCCTTCCTGTGTGGATGGGAGTTGATCTTGCACTAGTGAGGGCACTGCGTTTCACGGCGTCACAGCACCGAGTGCAGTATAACATGTCGTCGAACGGGGCCAAAAGCTGACCAATGCCTCATGTTTGTTTGCTGCACGGCACTTTGCAGCACACCCTAAACCATCTACAATTGTTGTCAATGTTAAACGTTCATCATGCACTATGAATCTCATGATTAGTCTTCAGCGTGCGCTCGTTGATTATGAACCCGACCTGCTAGAAGTCATTGCCACTCGTTGGGACGTTGATCTTCCAACGGCAGACATCGACGCACTCAGCGCAGCCATGTTGGATGTAGAGCGTGCCGAACAGACTTGGGCCACGCTCAGCAGTGCAGCGCAAGCTGCCCTTGCGGTGATGCTGGCCCAGGACGGACGGCTAACTCTACCTCAAATGACACAACGCTTTGGGGAACTGCGGCAGATGGGGGTCGCCCGACGCGAGCGCGAAAAGCCCTGGCTCAACCCCATCAGCGTGACCGAAGAACTGGTCTATGCGGGGTTTATCATCAAAGTGTTTGATCAGACGCCGGAGGGGGCGCGCGCCTACTACGCCATCCCCAGTGACATGCAACCTCTCCTGCCCCAGCCGATAAACCTCAGCGCGAGCACTGAACCAGGGCAACCAGCTCTGCCGCGTCACCCGGTCGATGACACGCTATCAGCCGTCGATGACATGACCACCCTGCTCGCCTATGCACGCATACAGCCCCCAAAGATCGCTTCTTGGTTGGAGCCCAATGCAAGTGTGATTGTGGATCGCTATTTGAGGCGTCGTGAGGATCGCGCTTATCGTGCCTTATTGGCACAACTCGCCGTCGATTTACACCTCCTGACCGAGACTACTGGAGGGCGAGTCGAGGTTAACAGCGATAGCGCCCGGCCCTGGCTTGAAGCTCCGCGTTTGCATCAAGCTCGATTGCTGCTCGAAGTCTGGCTCACCAGCGGATGGAACGATCTCGCGCATGTGCCCAGTTTGCAAGCCGAAACCTGGCCTAATCGCCCGCGGTTGGCTCGCCAGCAAGCCTTAGAAAGCCTCGCTGCTGTCCCATTGGATACTTGGTGGAACACAGACAGCTTCATTCAATATATGCACGACGTTGTGCCTGATTTTATGCGCACGATGGTTGATTACGGAACCTGGCAGATTTTGGATCGCCAAAGTGGGCGCCTGCTGCTGGGAGAAGATGAGTGGCTTTTTGTGGAGGGGGCGCTGTTGCGCTTCATTATATCAGGGCCACTCAACTGGCTGGGTGCTCTCCACGCTATTGATGGCGCTTTCCGTTTGACAGCACTTGGGGCAGCCATGCTTGAACAAGTCGTTTGGCCCTCGCAAGAAGATCGACTTGACTTGCCCAGCATCAACGCTGATCTCACAATTGAAGTACCCGTAGGCTTTAGTCGCTTTGATCGCCTTCAGATTGCCCGCTTTACGGCCTGGCATCGTTCACCAGATATATGCGTAGTTGAGCGCGCGACTTACCAATATCGCCTCACAACGCAATCGCTCCAACGCGTCGAGCGTGAGGGACTCTCAATCACCAGTCAGGTCATCCCATATCTCAGCCGGGTCTGCGGCGGGGCGCTGCCCACTCAAGCAGGAGAGGCACTAACCCGTTGGGCGGCCAGTAAATCGACACCCACGCTGCAAGCTGACTTTCGCCTCACTATTCCCTCAGCCGAAGTAGCAGCCGAGCTCAAACGCAGCAGGCATGTGGGGCGTTTTCTCAAGCGGCAGGCGGGAAGCCAGGCTTTTTGGATTCAGCAAGCTGAATTAGCGACAGTTCGTGATGCACTGCTCCGGGAGGGTTGGATGGCACACGTCGAAATCGAAGCGGACAATGCACCCTTATGACAAAACGGAGAATATGGAAGACTCTGCCAAGTATGCTTTGCGTGGTGGGTTTGCTAGCTTGCACCACCAATCCGGCCAGCACATCTCTTCCCTCAACAGCGATTAGCGCCTCACCAATACCTCTTCCAACCAGCACTCCTACCGCGCTTCCGCCAACGCTCACACCAACAAACTCAGTAGACGATATGCCACCCGCTCACAACATGATGATTTACGATCCCTTTGACGGGTGGCGCTTTCACGACCTGGCCAGCCGCAGCTATGGGGGCCCCGGCATTCAATTGATCGAATTGGAACGTGAGCGTGACCTTTATGATCAGTACAGTATGCAATATCGCAGCGACGGCCTGCTTATTACTGGGCGCGCCTATCTACCTCGCGAAGCTGGCACACATCCGGTCGTCATCGTCAACCATGGCTACCTTTCCCCAGAAGTCTATGAGACGGGGATGGATACCTGGCGTCTGGCCATCCCACTTGCCGAGGCAGGTTACATCGTCTTGACCCCTGATTTTCGCAATTATGCCGGGTCTGATCAGGGCCCGAACCCCTTTCGCTTGGGCTATGCCATTGACGTGATGAACCTCATTGAGCAGCTCGATTCGTTGCCACAAGCCTCATCGAACCAAGTCGGAGTCATTGGACATAGCATGGGTGGCGAGGTCAGTATGTGGCCCATGATCTTGAGTGATGAAGTCGACGCCGTTGTCCTATATGCATCGATGAGTGCCAACGCTGCCCAGAACTGGGCCCACCGCATGGAGCAGTATCCGATCCAACGAGATGCAATGCGGGCCTTGGTCATCGCCTATGGTACGCCAGATGAGAACCCAGAAGGGTGGGCCAGTGTATCGCCCGACAGCTATCTAGAAGAGGTCAGTATGCCTGTTATGCTACATCATGGACTACTAGACAACATTGTTCCCTCCATCTGGTCACGCCAGTTGCATGAATCGTTAGCTGGAGTCGGAGTAGACTCAACCTTGTGGGAGTACCCCGGCGGCAGCCATAGTCTATATGGCCGTGACCTCGACCTGATGATCGAACGCACCTTGGCCTTTTTTGCGAC
>JAADYZ010000237.1 GCA_010092775.1 Chloroflexota bacterium | reverse complement strand
GGGCGGGCCGATGAAGACCAACCCCGCCTCGCGCACGGCTTTAGAAAAATCAGGCGCTTCACTCAGAAATCCATAACCCGGATGGACGGCCTCACATCCGTTCTCTAGCGCCGCATCGATCACGACTCGATGATTGAGATAGGATGCACTTGGTCTTGCTTCACCAATCAGGACGGCCTCATCGGCAAGCCGTACATGCAGCGCGTCGGCATCAGCTTCCGAGTAGACCGCCACCGCTGCAATTCCCATTTCATGGCAGGCCCGGATGATCCGCACCGCGATCTCGCCCCGATTTGCGATCAGAATTCGCTCAAACATCGAACACCTCAGCCATGTCAATGGCCAGTTGGCCTAATCCAGTCAGCTTGCTAATCGACTCATCCTGGCTGTAGGTGCGCCCCTCGCCACCAGGCTGGTACACGGTGACCTGTCGGGTGGCCGGATAGAGCATCCACACCTGTGCACCCCCCGCTTTAAGATAATCATGGGTCTTCTCACAGGTATCACAGGCTGTTTCGCACGCTGAGACACTCTCGATGGCGGTGTCGGGCGCGAGATAATGGGCGCTTTTCCGTTCGCTGGTCGCCGTTGCACCATGCGCTTCAACGACTAGCATGCGAGCCACCCACTTGTGATCGCATACCTCAAAGGTCTTTGCATGCTGTCTCGCATCCGCTACTGCGATTGGAACCCAGCTCTGCGTGCTCATCGATTTCACCTGCCTACATCCGGAAGACGCCGTACTGCGTCGACTCAACGGGGGCGTTAAGGCAGGCACTGAGTGCCAAGCCAAGCACCCGCCGGGTCTGCGCCGGGTCAAGAATCCCATCATCCCACAGGCGGGCGGTCGAATAGTAGGGACTGCCTTCCCGCTCATACTTGTCCTGTATCGGGGTTTTGAAGCTGTCGAGTGCTTCGGCATCGAGCTCCGGCTCGCCGCGCCGCACCAGTTGATCTTGCTTGATGGTTGCCAGGACGTTGGCGGCTTGCTCGCCCCCCATCACGCTGATGCGCGCATTTGGCCACATCCACAAGAAGCGCGGATTGAATGCCCGCCCACACATGCCATAGTTACCCGCGCCGAAGCTGCCCCCCACCACCACAGTCAGTTTTGGTACCTGAGCATTGGCGACGGCATGGACCATCTAGGCGCCATCTTTCGCGATACCGCCTGCTTCATAGGCCTTGCCCACCATAAATCCGGTGATGTTTTGCAGGAACAACAGGGGAATGCGCCGCTGACTGCACAGCTCGATGAAGTGGGTGCCTTTGAGAGCGCTCTCGCTGAACAAGACACCGTTGTTTCCCACGATCCCAACTGGATAGCCCTCAATGCGGGCGAAGCCCGTGACCAGGGTTGTCCCATAATTGGCCTTGAACTCGCGCAAGCGGCTGCCATCGACCAGCCGTGCGATCACCTCACGGACATCATAGGTCTCACGGAAGGTGGTCGGAATGATGCTGTACAAATCTTCTGCTGGGTAGAGCGGCTCTTCGGGTGGCACAAGGTCCAGATCAACTGCTTTACGGGTGTTCAGCGTCTCAACGATGCCGCGCAGAATGTCGAGTGCGTGGGCATCATCTTCTGCATAGTGGTCAGCCACGCCAGACACCTGGGTATGCACCTCTGCACCGCCTAATTCTTGAGCGGTCACGTCTTCTCCGGTGGCGGCCTTGACCAGCGGCGGCCCGCCCAGAAAGATCGTGCCGGTTCCTTTCACTATGATCGTCTCGTCGCTCATCGCCGGGACGTAGGCACCGCCAGCCGTGCAGCTTCCCATCACCGCCGCAATCTGTGGGATGCCCTGCGCACTCATCACCGCTTGATTGTAGAAGATGCGCCCAAAGTGATCGCGATCTGGGAAGACCTCATCTTGCATCGGTAGGAAAGCCCCGCCCGAATCAACCAGATAAATGCAAGGTAGACGATTTTGCAGCGCAATCTCCTGGCCGCGCAAGTGCTTCTTAACGGTCATGGGATAGTAGCTGCCCCCTTTGACGGTGGCATCATTGGCGATGATCATGCATTCACGTCCCGATACTCGTCCGATGCCACAGACGATGCCCGCTGCTGGGGCGTCTCCATCATACAAGTCCCAGGCGGCTAGCGGCGCGACCTCCAAGAAGGCCGAGCCGGTATCAAGCAACGCATCGATTCGATCACGCACAAGCATCTTGCCTTGATCCTGCTGGCGCTGGCGGTATTTCTCTCCGCCGCCGAGGCTAACCTGCTGCAATTGCTCATTGAGTTGATCGACAAGGCTGCGATTATGTGCAGCGTTGCGACCAGCGCGCTCGTCGTTGAGGTCAATCTGACTGTCGATAGGGTGCATGGGTGCTATCCGGGTGCTAGCCTGCGGGAGAATCGCTAAGGGAAGTGTAGCACACCCGCCACGCGGTCGGTAGCCGGGGGAGTCCTCTATCCATGTAGATGGACATCCCCCGGTCTATTGGAGTAGCTTGGCCTACTCGTCGCTGGATTCTTCCTCTTCCTCTTCTTTTTCGCCCTCGATCTCAAGCTCAACCGTCTCGACCACCGAGGTGTAGGCTTTCTTAAACAGCTCGAGTTCGCCGTCAAGATCAAGGCCGTGGCGGGAAGACTGGCGCGAGGCCATCTCCCAGGCAATGAAGAGGACTGCGATTTCGACTTCGTCCGTTTCTGGGAACTGTGACATTAGGGGCTCCTTGTTGTGTGGAAGACTCATATCAAACGCTCTTGTGATGATATCTCAGCGCACCGGTTGATTGCCCCGCTAATTCTGGGTGGCGCAGGTCGCGCTTTTTGTTACCCTCAAAGTCGCGATGTGGTGGATTATGAACAATCTAAGAAAGTGTGATCAAACATGACTCAATCCCACAGAACGATTCGCGGCGTGGCCCTGATTAGCCTGCTCGCGATCCTGGCCTGTGCCCTTCCTGGTGCTGACCTCTTGACGAGTGACGATGAGCAAGCCGATGAGGCCGGGCCGACGGCTGTCCCGCCTACCCTGGCGCCTGTTGCTGGCGCACCCGTCACGGGTGCAGGCGAACCGGTGCGCGTCACTGGCATGATCGAAGTCAGCAATGAGCTGATTATCGAGGTCTATTACTTTGAGCGCTTCGTCTACCTGCAAGACATGACGGGCTTCATCAATCGCGATTTCGAATACGATCAGCCCCTAGACGCGCAGATTCTCGGGCCAGTCCGGGTAACCGACGGCACCTTCAGCTACGTCCTGAATCTGCCCGCGGTCCCAGCCAGCCCACTCAACGATGTGGATAACGACGGCGAAACCGACTCTGGCGTGCAAGTCTGGCAGATTGTGATGGACTCCAACCTACTTGATGATCCCTTTCTGAGCGAAGATGAGACGGGCGGCTGGTCGGCCAACTACAATTCAGCCTTCATTGATCGGGAGAATGAAAATGAGGTAGCCGGAGGAGAGTTGTTGCTCTGGGCACCGGATGACGCGCAGTCCTTCCCGTCCGGCTTTGGTCCGGATGGCTTGCTGTTCACCGATGACGACCCAGTGACTGAGATCGAAGCAGGCTATTCCCTGGTTGATCTTGACGCTGATCCCTTCAGCTTCACGAAGCAAGAGACGCTCGAAGTCAACTTGAGCGAGGGCGACATTGCCGTCAACGATCTCTCCGACCTGACTTGGACGGAGGGCTTCGATGCGCTGTTTGAACAAGTGTCACGTGAATACCCTTTCACCGAACTTAAGGGCCTGGATTGGCAGGCCCTCTACGATGAAATTGCTCCGCGCATCGCGGAGGCCGAGAGCCGCAACGATGGACGGGCTTACTACCTTGCCCTGCAAGACTTCGCCTTCGCCATCCCCGACGGCCACGTCGGTTTGAACGGGGAGACCTTCGGGGCGGTCTTTGATGACGCTGGCGGCGGGGTCGGCCTGGGCCTGCTGGATCTGGAAGATGGGCGGACCATTGCCCACGTGGTTGTTGATGGCCTGCCCGCCGCAGAAGCAGGCATCGAGTGGGGGGCGGAGATCGTCTCCTGGAATGGAGGCGCTCTTGACGACGCGATCGCTCAGGATGTCAACTGGATTGGCCCCTTCTCAAACCCCACCGTGGAACGTTTGGAGGACCTGCGCTTCCTGATCCGTTTGCCGATTGGTGAGAGCGTCGAAATCGAATACATCAACCCAGGCGCAAGTGAGCCAAGCACCGCTCAACTGCAAGCGGTACAAGAGGTGGAGACCTTCTTCCATCCTCACATTGGCGCCTTCGACCTCTCCGATGAAAGCCAGGAGTTCTTGCCCGTTGAGTTCGATATCCTGCCCAGTGGGCACGGCTACGTGGCGATCTACACTTTTTCGGACGAATTGAACTTGACCTTGCGCCTTTGGGAACGCGCAATTGAGACCTTCATCGAGCAAGACGTGCGCGGTGTGATTGTCGATATGCGCGACAACGGCGGGGGCGCACCGATCGGTCCAACCATCGCGAGCTACTTCGTAGACGAACGGATCGACCTCTATCGAAGCTACTACTACAGCGACACCACCGGCGACCTGGAGACTTTCGGCCCGCCTGCCTACACTGAGCCAGATGATGACCTGAACTACGACGGGCCCGTCGCTGTCCTGATTGGTCCAGCCTGTGCCAGTGCGTGTGAGAATGTGTCTTATGTGCTGGGCTTGCTGGAGCAAAGTGAGGTGATCGGCTTCTACAGCACCAACGGAATCTATGGTGAGGTTGCGCGCGGACAATACGATCTGCCTGGCGGTTACAGCTTCCAGATTCCGACCGGCCTGACCCGTGATCTGGATGGCAATATCATCATCGAGGGGCCAGGTGTGGTGCCTGACCTGCGCGTTCCAATGTCGTTGGAGGCGGCTGAGCGGCTTTACCTGGCTGGCGAAGACGTGCTGCTAGGGGCCGCGATCGACGCACTGCCTTAGCATCCAGCGACGACGGTCCTGGATACAACTAGGGGCACAGTAGGTTGTGCCCCTGCTTCGTTAGCGGATGCTGTTCCAGCCTATTCTTCGGCCACGACCCAGCTATCACCCTGGCGAACCATAATCGCCGGGACGCGCCCGTAGGGTTCTGGGGCCACCTTCTGGGCAAAGTTCATCTGCTCGATGCGATTGGGCACAAACTTCAACAGCATATAATCGTCGCCCTCGGGGCCTCGCTCGAAATAGTCTTCCCAGGCTTCGTGCCAATACTGCTTCTTCAACTCCGGATCATCGACCATTTCGATGGTGCCGTTCATTGAGACGTAAGCCGCTTCCTTGAGATTGTAGAACATCACCAAGGCTCGGTTGTCGGCTTGGATTTCTTCTACTTTGCGGGAGTCGGGCCGGGTCCCAAACCAGATGTCCAGGCTCTCCTCGGTGTCATAAGGCTGCATCAGGCGCGAGTGCAGCAGACCATCTGACCCATAGGTGACCAACATGCAGTGGTCAACTTCCTTGATCGTTGTTTGGGCGGCATTGAGATACGTTTCCACAGACATATTTAGATGTCGCATCCCTTCTTAGCGTTGTGGAGTCCAGGTTGTGTGAGAGGTCGACCCGTCGTGTGATGATTAGTCCAGCGCCATCAGCGCAGCGCTCGCGGCGCTTGCGCCCAAGTCTACCCAATTAGTCGGTCAAAATCGAGAGGCCTGAGCTCACGTAGGCTGTGGATCACGCGGGTGGCCGCATGCAACTTGCTGGCCGCGTGCGTGCTCGTTAGGCCGATGCAGGCCATCCCGGCCGCGCGGGCCGCCTCCACCCCAGCGATCGAGTCCTCGATGACCACACAGCGCCCCGCATCGACGCCCAGGCGCTCGGCTGCCAGTAGGAACAGCGCCGGATCGGGCTTGCCCCGAGCGACTTCGTCGCGGCAGGCGGTCGCTTGAAAGCGATTGTGCAGCCCAAAAATCGACAGTGTGAGCTGCATGTTCTCGCAGGGCGCTGAGGTCGCGATAGCCAACCGCCAGCCGTCTGCAGTCAGCGCCTCAATCAGCTCCAGCGCTCCGTCCATCATCTTCAGGTGACGCCGCGCTTGCTCGCGAAAGGTCCCTTCTTTGGCCGCATCCACCCGCGCTAACAGGTCATCACTGGGCAGCTCGCCGGTCAAGATGCGGAGAATCTCGACGTTGTCTGCGCCGAAGAGATCATCAAACTGCTCGCGGCTCATATCGAACCCCAACACGCTGCGGGTGGCCCCACGCCAGGTTTCATAGTGCAAGTCGGCAGAGTCGACTAGCGTCCCGTCTTTGTCCCATAGAACGGCGCGTGCTGCTTCATTCATCGGCTAATCAGCGTCCCTTCGGTGGAAAACCCGCCAAATGTGTCCCTTTCACGTTTAGCTCGGTACAGTATAATCTACGAGCAACACAAAGACTACCCAAGCAATGATCCTGATGGGGAAGAGGTTTTCCATGAATGACGTATCACGGCGCGAATTCTTGCGGAGAATGGGAATGGCGATGGGCGGTATTGGCGCAGCAGCGATGGCGCGCCCTGTCTTCGCCGAAGGTGAGGTTCCGGCTGACGACACGGTGCCACCGGCACCGGCTCCGACCGTCACCCACTGGTTCGGCCAGCCCCTTGGCCGCATTCTGCTCAATGTTATGACGATCTACAGTGAACCAAGCTGGAAGGCCGACCATGTTGGCTTCTTCTACTGGAACGATGTAGTGCCGATCCTGGGCGCAGTCGTTGGTGAAGGTCTCTATCACACCAATCACACCTGGCTTCAGGTCGAGGGTGGCTACATCTACTCAAGCTGGGTGCAGCCTGTCATCTCAATCTTCAATGCTCCGGCGGAAATACCCGAAGGCATGATGTGGAGTGAGGTTACAGTTCCGATTAGCCTGGCTCGTTCCTATCCCGAAGAGGACTCGCCTGTCCGTGAGCCCGTCTACTATAGCCAGGTTCAGCGCGTCTCAGGCCTGGAGAACGGCTTCTACAAGGTCGAAGAGATTTATGGCAACACCTTCTATCTGAAAGCGGATCACGTTCGTTTGATCTCGCCTGAGGAAGTTGCCCCGATCAGCGCAGAGGTCGACCCTGCCGCTAAGCGTATCGAGATTAGTATTGGCGAGCAGGTCTTGTACGCCTTCGAAGGTGAGGCGGTTGTCTATACCGCTCGTATCTCAACCGGCATGCCCTCCACCCCCACCAGCTTCGGGACCTTCAACGTCCTGGATAAGCGTCACGGCCAGCGTATGGTTGGCGGACGTACCGGTGGCGGTTACAACCTGGCGGGCATCCCCTGGGTCAGTTATTTCACCTACAGCCACGTTGCACTGCATGGCTGCTACTGGCACAATGATTATGGTCGCCTGCACAGCAACGGCTGCATCAACATGTGGCCGCACGATGTGAAGTGGATCTTCCGCTGGGTTACACCTCAGGCTAACTACTGGGACTTCAAAACTCTACCCAACGAGGAAGTCGGTCAGCCGGGCACGACCGTGATCGTCCGCTGGTAAACTCGGACTGAACAAGGCAAATAGAAGAGCCGACCCACGAGTCGGCTCTTTTTGATTTCAGTTGACACGGAAAAAACTCACGATAAAATATCTCTACTGTCCTGCCGAGGTAGCTCAGTTGGTAGAGCATGCGACTGAAAATCGCAGGGTCCCCAGTTCAAGTCTGGGCCTCGGCACTCCACACCGATCAACCCCGCCGCATTCACTGCGGCGGTTTTTGATTTCTGAAGCGCAGCGCCACCCGCAGCGTATCCCTAATCGTCTTGACGACGCGCATCTTGGTGGGCGTTGGCTTCTGATCATAGCGCAGCACCATCGGTACCTCGGCAAAGGTGACATCATCGCCCAAAGCGTCAAGCTGAAATAGGACTTCCACCATGCAGGCGAAGCCTTGCTCGGTAATGAACTCCGCGCCGTAGTGATCATAAGCGCGCTGTAGTACCCCGGCCCGATAGGCACGGAAGCCGCAGGAGTAGTCTCTCACGTTCTCAATCGGGAAGGCCGTGCGAAACAGCAGACTCATCCCCTCACTGTAGCGGCGTCGCATGAAAGGGACACCATGCACCTCAGCACCTGGCTGAAAACGAGATGCGATGACCACGTCTGCACCGCCTTCGACTTCCGCAACCATCCGAGGAATCAGATCGACCGGCTGCGTATTGTCCGCATCCATAATGATGATGGCGTCATCGGCGTTACTGTAGTCCAACGCGGCTCTGAATCCGGTCTGGATAGCTTGGCTCAACCCCTTGTTCTGCTCATGCTGTATCACATGGATCCAAGGGTGGACTCGGCTTACAGACTGCACAATCTCCGCCGTGCGGTCGGCACTGCCGTCATCGACCACGATTACTCGCAGGTTGGGCAGATTGTCATGCTGCCTGACGATGTCTTGCAACTGCGCAGGTAGGGCCGCCTCTTCATTGTAGGCGGGTAGAATCAAGGTGATCATGTTAAATGGCCGGCCTCTCTATGCAGCAGGACGGGCTGGGATCGGTCCTGTGTGCAGTTTACCATAGGGTCCTGCTTTGAGGCGATACGCAAGTCTCAGGCGACTTGAAGGACTTCAAGGTGATTGTATCCGCTGCGATTCATCGCTATGATTAACGCCTGTACCGTGCCTCGGTCAACCAAGAGAGGACAGCATTGGACAAGCGACGCATCCGAGTTGGCGTTTTGTTTGGCGGGCGCAGTGGCGAACACGAAGTGTCGCTCCGCTCTGCCCGCTCCATTATGGACGCCATCGACCCCAACAAATACGAGATCGTTCCCGTCGGCATCACCAAGGAAGGACGCTGGGTCACTGGACCCGACCCTTTGACGGCCCTTCAAAACGGCGCTGATGATCTGAAACCCACTGCGCTGCTCGGAGAGCCAGGCGAGCGCACCTTGCGTGGAGCGGATGGTCAAGCGCCCATGGCGACGATCGATGTGATCTTTCCGGTTTTGCATGGCCCCTTTGGTGAGGATGGCAGCGTTCAGGGTTTGCTGGAGCTAGCCGCAATCCCCTATGTTGGGGCAGGGGTCGCGGGGTCAGCCGTCGGGATGGATAAGGCACTCTTCAAGGCAGTCATGCGGGCCCACGACATTCCGGTGCTGCCCTATACACTTCTGCTGCGCTCTGAGTGGGAATTCGAGGCTGAACGGATGCTCAATGAACTTGAGGCCGCATTCTCCTACCCGATGTTTGCCAAGCCCTGCAATTTGGGCAGTAGTGTTGGTGTGTCCAAAGCGCGCAATCGTGCAGAGCTGAAGACTGCCATTGACGCCGCAGCCGCCTACGATCGGCGCGTATTAGTCGAGCAGGGGATAGAGGCCCGTGAGATAGAGGTGAGCGTTCTGGGCAACGATCAGGCAGTCGCGTCAGTTCCCGGTGAGGTCGTTCCTGGCGATGAGTTCTACAGCTACAATGACAAATACATCAACGATGAGGCCAAGCTTCTCATCCCCGCCCCGCTGACAGACGAGCAAGCGGAGCAGGTCAGACAGCTTGCTCTGAAGGCCTTCATGGCCATCGATGGGGCAGGGCTGGCACGTGTTGACTTCTTGATGGACAAAGCCACCGACGCCCTCTACATCAACGAGC
>JAADYZ010000236.1 GCA_010092775.1 Chloroflexota bacterium | reverse complement strand
GTGCTGCTTCCCTATATGGGCGGCGTCGAGAAAATCGAGATGCCACAAGCGACGTCAGCGGAATAAACTCCAGCCGGGCGTGTCACGCAGACACGCCCGGCTGGTCCAAATAGTGGGAGGAAAAACGATGCTTCGTTCCCTCATCATGATCGCTGGCTATGGGTTGGCTCTTGCATTCGGCGTCACGATGATCGTCTCGCTTGTCCGCATCGCCCGCCATCGTCCACCGCTTGATGCCATTCGTGAGTCGGTTCAACTGCGGGTGGCAGGCGATGACAACGGTACACTTTCATGGATTGCTGGCCTTGTGGGGGCTGGCTTCGGTGTGGTGATTGGCCTGCTGCTGCTGGGCTTGGGCGCATCGAACATCTTGGTGGTCATGTCTAGTCTCGACTGGGACACAACCGAAGGCACCTTAACGGACGGCCCCAACCAGGTGGTCGGCTCACTCCGTGTGGTCCGCTACATCATCGACGACATAACCTACGAGACGGAAGGCCTGACACTGCCCGGGGCGGTCTTCGCGGCGGAGTCTGGCCAGAGTGTGCTGTATGATGCCACGGGACAAGCGGCTAGAGTCTACTACAATCCCAATAACCCCAGCCAAGCGGTGTTGGATCTGCCTGCCGCCCAACTCAATACAGTCTGGTCAGGTTTGCTATTAGGGGCAATTGGCCTGCCGCTTCTGTTGCTGCCCCTCTCCCTTTACGTGGCGGAGGCGCGCTATCTGGTGCCGGAGGCCTTTACTAGAAGGGGTGTGGATCTGCGCATTGCCCCGCATCGATTGGAGAATTTCTGGGTGATTCCATCCGATGGGTCCCACCCGTTCAAGGGGGCTATTTTCGACTTAGTACATGCTGCCACAGTGACACCGGCTAAGCGTTTTGAAACAGGCGATGATGCGTTCGACCGACGTTTCATGCTAACGAGCGCTGCACCCGCGCAGGTGCGAAAGCTGTTCGCTGCGCACGATGATCTGCGTGCTAAGCTGCTCAGCTTGACAGGTCCGGTTTTGCTGCACGTCTCCAGCAACAAAATCGAGTTGTACATGTCACCCAAAGTCGACGCCCCCGAGCGTCAACGTGCGATAGATTTCGTTCGCCAGCTTTCCGACCGGCTGACGCAGCCTGATGGAGATCCATAATAATGTCGCCTTTGAATTCAACTGTTGTCTTGTTCCTCATTTTGATGATTGTGCCTGTGGGTCTGTTTAGCCGTACCCTCTTACTAGCCGACATGATCCGGCAAAAGAGACCTGTTCGTGAGGCGGTGCCGGAGTGGTTGAACATCCTGCAGCAATCTCAAGAAGGCGGGCTGGTCACAGGGCTGCGGATTGCAACGTGGCTGGTTCCTGTGCTTGGGTTGGTTATGATTGCTCAAGGGGTGCGCAATTTCTATATGGTGACTGCATCGGAAGATTGGCCGGAGACAAATGCAACCCTGATAGAAGTCGGCGTGGTTGAGTATGTGGTAGAAGATGTGACCTATCAAAGTGATCGGCTAGCCCTGCCAAATGTGATCTTTGGTGGGCGTGCAGGTGAGGGGCGTATCGATGATGATGCACCTGGGCGGCGAGTCACTATTGCCTACAATCCGAGTAACCCTGCACAAGCTGTCGTCTGGCTAGAGAGAGCGCGTGAGGCCGCAGCATTATCTGGTGTTTTATTGGCGGTTAGTGGGCTATCGGCGATCGTTGCTATCCCATTCATCTACGTGCGTGGTGCAGCCCAAGTTGTACCCGAAGCTCACATAGGTCAGACAATAGTGCTCCGAGTTCGCCGCCATAACCTGCCTCCATTCTTGTTGAGCGCATTGGTGCACGTCCCCATAGACCAGGGCACTCCGTCAAGCAGTGGATCTAGCTGGCCTAGCTGGCAGACTGCGCTGAGCAACCACTTTCACGATGTGCCAGACTATATCAAACCGGAAAGCGGTGATGACCACTTCGATGAGCAATTTGCTATGCGCAGCAAATCACCTCAAACGATCAACCAATTTCTACAAACACACCATGATCTGCGTGCCAGTTTCAAGGATCTATCCCAGCCTGTGAGCCTGATGGTAACACCAAAGTTTATCCATGTGAAGTTTGCCGATGCACCGGAAGAGGAGGACCGGCTGCGCACTATTGATTTTATTCGCCAGCTCTCAGACCGGTTGACAAGCACTTAGCGCTTATGCCCAAGATATGATAGTCGCTAGCCTTACCCGGGGAGTCACTATGGTCAGCTTTCTACTTGTTGTGGGTGCCTTCGCCTTTGCGGCCCTGTTACTCGTCACGGCTGTCATTCGGGCCGTTCGGATTACTCAACATCGGCCCCTCATCCCAGCCATCGTTGAGTCGCTTAGACTCCGCCACGAAACTGTCGAAGGAGCGGCATATCATGCCGTCGACCGGCTCTTGCTCGTCCTGGGGGTGACTTTCGTGGCACTGTTGGCCATCATTTACGGCTTGCTGAACCTCCGGACCGCCGCAACCGCGGAAGGCTGGTGGCAGACAGACGGTGTGTTGATCGAATCTGATCTGTACCAGTATGTGGTGCAAGATGTAACCTATCAAAGCGCTCGCCTCACACTGCCGAATACCTTCTTTGTCGATGGGCCTGGCCGTGATGTGCTTTATGGTGAAGACGGCAGCACAGTCACGGTCTTCTATAATCCGGCTGACCCACAGCAGTCTGTGTTGGATCGGGATGCAGCCGTCATCCAAACCCGTCGGGTAGGGTGGCGCAACCTGGCAATCGGGCTGGTCCTGCTGTGTGTCGTCCCCGCGATGTATGTTCAAAGCGCTATTTTGATGGTGCCCGAAGCCACTCGAGGAGCAAACCTAATGCTCCGGATCGGGCACCATCATTTCCCTGAGTTCTTTTTGGTCACCAATCAGGAGAGCGGATCGCC
This sequence comes from Chloroflexota bacterium, assembly GCA_010092775.1. Classification (GTDB taxonomy): domain Bacteria; phylum Chloroflexota; class Anaerolineae; order Aggregatilineales; family UBA3940; genus TC-71. The sequence continues at coordinate 2,933 of JAADYZ010000236.1, read as the reverse complement.
GGAAAGCCCCAAGCTAGGCCACAGCTTCAGTGCGCTGATGATCCTCATGTTGCGTGCCATACGTACCGGGCACAAACTGGAGACAGGTGACGAGCAGTTTGATCGACGCTTTGTCGTCTTTGGAGACTCACCTGGTTTGGTCAGCAAGCTACTGGAAAGGCATGATCATCTCCGGGAACTCCTACTGCAGCTGCCTGGCCCAATGTACTTGCAAGTCTCACAAGGCCAGCTAAGCTTAAGCCTGCCACGCAAGAGCCTGGACCGGCACCGGGGCACCGCTATCCAACTGCTCCGGCACCTAGCAGATTCGCTTACGGCCTCCTAGCGTCGACAAAAGCATGACAAGTGTCACCTTACAAACTGTTATGTGACACTTGTGCTTCGCTTCACAAAAGCCCTAGAATGAATAAAAGCGCGTCTGTACTTTAGGCGCGGAAAGGGGTTTATATGGCGATAAAGACTTATTACCAGGATCGTAAGACGACCTTAACCGACGATGTGCTGCGCACCCCTCAAGGGACATTTGATGTCCGAGAAGTAACAGGTGTCACCCTTCACGAGGCCACTGCCAATGTGTCGGGGCGGCTGCCTCTGTGGATCGCTGGCGGCGTGCTGATCTTTGCCTCAATGGCACTCATCCAGATGTCTAGCCTGACCATTTGGTGGGGCATTAGCCTGGGTGTTATCGGCACGGTCTTGCTGGTTTGCTGCAATCTACCGATGTCTCGAACCTTTGCCACACTGATTCAAGACTCCGGAAAGCAGTATTCGATCTGCCTACCCAGGCAGCGGGCCGACGAACTCGGTCAAGCCCTGGAGGACTTGGCAGAAGATCACTTCATGAAGCTCCACCCTCGTGGATAGCCGACAGTCAGCCACCTCTCATCCTAAGGACTGAGCCCGGCCAACCGGCCGGGCTCAGTGATTCAACCTGTTGAATTGGCCTGCGAGTCCTCGCATCAGTCGCGCTCATTCGCGCACTGCCTCAAAATAGATTACAATAATTGCAAGCATAACAAATTGTTACTCCAGACTGCGATTATACTTGCTCAATGGATACCGAACCCCTGCTGCCCCAATCTGAGCGGCCACAGAACGACGACACGCCTATTATCTCTGGCACTGAAGCGCGTTTGGTGGAAGCGCGAACCCATCTAGCGGAGGCGGGTTTGACATTCAACCCGGACTCTCGCGATACGATTGTCGGGCACTATAGTGATGTTGAACTGACCATCCGCCTGACCGACCCGCTGGACCTACTCTCGCCGCGCCTGAGCACAGTCGTACCCAATCGTCAGTTTCCAGACTTCTGGCTGGCGACCAATTTCAGCCAGCAGATACAAACCACCAACCAATGGAAGCGGTTGCAGACGGGCCATGCCACGTTCGACCGGCAGTTCCTTCAGTATTCTTTGCAACCCCGCAAGATCAGTTCGCTTCTGGCCGATCATCATGGTCTGTGCGACCAACTGCTCGAAGCATCTGCTGCGCTTTCGGTCACCTTCTCACGCGGGAAGCTGAGTTTTTTGCCCAACATGCTACCCGGTACCGTCTTCAAGGCCGATGAATGGCTGCTCTATTTCAATATTGCGAGAGACTTCCGCGCCATTTTGCTCTGATGGCCATCTCGCTCCCAATTCCTACACGGCCACAGCAAAATGGGCTAAGATACTGAGAGCGCAAACCCTGACATCAAAAGGAAAAGAATATGGCCGGCCCTATCGAGTTAATAGTCGCAGCCTACAACGATGACGACAAGGCTGACGCTGTCTTGCAAGACATCAAAGAGCATCATAAGAACGGAACCATTCTGCTGCTCAATGCAGCCGTGCTGAGCAAAGACGAGAAAGGGAAAGCGACCATCAAAGAGACCGCTGATGTGGATGCCAAACAAGGTGCGATCTTCGGCGCGGTCATCGGCGGATTGATCGGCCTGTTGGGCGGCCCTGCCGGTGTAATCGCCGGTGCGGCAGCCGGTGCCGCTACGGGCGGTGTGACGGCTCACAACGTCGATATGGGCTTTGATGACAAGTTCCTCAAGCAGGTTGAGGCCGAACTCACGCCGGACAGCTCAGCTCTGATCGCTTTGATCGAGCACGAGTGGGTGGGCAAGCTGCTCAAATTGTTAGAAGACACCGATGCTCGCTTGCTCCAGGCGACCATCGCTGCCAACGTTGCCGAGCAGCTCAAGCAAGCGGTCAGTGACGGTGAAGAGGGTGCGGCTGAAGCCTAGTCGCGTTGCGTTTGACGATAGAGAATAGAGGCGGCCCTCAGCCAAGGCGACCGCCTCTATTGCTTTTGGGCTTATCAACGGAGTGGCAGTGGCTTTTGAGCCACCTTTGTTTGTATAATGCTGCTGCTCTTTCCAGAAGTCCCCTTTGACAGAAAGCGCCAACCTGATGCAGCTACCCATTATCCCACCCTTAGATTCCCAAGAACGCGAAGAAGCGCTCGATCGGCAGGCCATTCTGACCAAGCCACTGGGTGCCCTTGGCAAGCTGGAGACGCTCTCAGCCAATCTTGTCGCCATGACGGGCCGCATGGACTGGCGGCCTGAGCGCCGCGCGATCATCCTCGCCGCCGGTGATCATGGTGTGGTCAAGCATGGGGTGAGCGCCTATCCACAGGAAGTGACCGCCCAAATGGTGCACAATTTCATCGCAGGTGGCGCAGCGATCAACGTCATTGCGCGGCAGATGAACGCCCGCCTGCGGATTATCGATGCCGGTGTGGCTGCACCGCTGCCGCCCGAAGTCACCAACCATCCCTCGTTTGTGGACGCCAAAGCAGGCTTGGGCACGGCAGACTTCACGATAGAGCCTGCACTGACATCGGCGCAGGCTGAGCAGGTCGTGCAGGCAGGCATCGACGAACTGAACCGGCAGGTTGAACAGGGTTTGGATATTGTTGCTGTTGGCGAGATGGGAATCGGC
>JAADYZ010000235.1 GCA_010092775.1 Chloroflexota bacterium | reverse complement strand
GTGTCTGGCCTGCTGGTGGGTCTGCGGGCGTGCCCGCGTTCTGCCGATTGCGCCCCAACAAGCTGAGCAACGGGCGCCCATCACGACTCTCCGCCCCAGCTGGCTTCTTGCTCTCACCTGGGCTGTCCACCTTGCCATCAGAGCTTTTAGCCTCGACTTCGGGTAGATCGTCGGCAGAGTCGATCATGGCCTGCAACCAGGCCAGCGCCTCAGCTTCGGCAGTCTCGTGGAAGAAGCGCGCCCGGATGTGCTTGATCGGTGCCAGTGGCATAGCATCACGCATGAAGCGCTTGGTAAACGCGCCCACGCCAATCAGCGCAAATCGAATCCGTGTCTCCTCGATAACCTCATCTGGTGCAGCTAACAACTCCATGATGGCATCCAACGCACGAAGCGAGATGCTCTGGACGCCACTCAAGTTCATCAGAATGCCGCCTGCTTTGTTGGCCTTGCAGGCCTCAATGAACTTTTCCAGGTCCGCGCGCCACTTCTCGACGTCATCATCGCTAATGTCGCCTTTGATGTGACTCACCAGAATGCCTGGTTTCGGTTGTTGATTCTCGTAGCTGCCCATAGATGTGTTGTTCTGCTAACGGGAGTAGAGTGGTCTAAGAGGCAAGACCAGCCAAATGAACTCCAAACATCCTAACACTTGGAGTGTACCACCGGTTGTGCTGGAATTTCACGGCGTGTTGGAGTCGTCATGAATTCGTCACCTGAGTGGCTGCGGTTGTGTCTTGTCAACTTCACACAGCAAAACTGCAAACGGTCTCTCCGATTTGGTATAGTTGAGCTACGACAGTCCGGTTTGTCTCTTCTAACTTAGGAGTAAATAATGGGGATATTGCTCAGCGAGATCGAAAAACCGGCTCACCGCTACCTGATGTTTGAGGGGGATGTGACAGTCGGTGAGGCGATCCAAACTTTGTATGATCACCAGGGTGCCGAATGGTGGTTTCTGGTCGTCAAACTCGGGGCAGAGGATTTCGTTGTAACGCGCTTTGTGGCGTTACGTGACCGACTGGAGGAGGAAGGGGCCAACTTGCTCAATGTGCCTCTTAAGGAGGTCGGTGCACCTCTCCAGCAGGCAGCGGTCGTAAAGGACTCCGAGGAGCTGGATGCTGCCCAAGACCTCGCCTACGAGAGCGAAGCGCACATCGCGATCGTCGTCGAGTATGTTCCCTTTGTGGGGCCTGGCGAGGTCAAGGGCCTAATCAACGTTGGTGGCCAACGGGCGACGGGCTTCGCTGAGGGCAAAACCCTCTACGAGATGGCCGGGGTCGAGGGGGCCTCTGTTGGTGGTGCCGTGCCACCCCCTCCCAAAGCAGACGAAAAACCGAGCACCCGCAGCGGCAACGTCAGCGTTGGTGACATCTCCGGCAGCACCGGGGTCGCCATTGGTGACGGCGCGAGCGTCAATGTGTATAACACTGTTGTCCAAGGGCCCGCCGAAGACAGCCTGACCGAGCAGTCACGCCGCTTCGAAGCCGCCTTCCCGCAGGAAGTCAAGCAGGCTGACACGGCATTACTCTACGTCGCCGTGATGCTGCCCGATGCCCCTTCACCGTTTGAGGGAGCGGACGACGGCACGGTCACCGAAAACACGGGTGATGTCGCGGTACCTGTCCTGGTTGATGGAGAAACCGGCGAACTGAAAGAGACCAATTTAGAAGTGGCCGTCTCGTCTACAGGCTTCAAGCTGCGCGACAAGAGCAGCAAGAGCTTGACCGTCTATCCGGATGGTCGAACCACCCAGGTCCGTTTCATCATGGAAGCAGAGAAGCCAGGTACACACCAGGTCTTCGTTGAGCTGCTCTATGAAGGGCGCATGATCGCAGAAATCATGATTGACTCGACCGTCTTCAGCGAAGAAGAGGTGAAAGAGGTCGAGGCGCAGGGCAAGAAGCTCAACGTGGCTTTGAAGGTCGCCGGATTTGGTTTGTCGCTCAGCTTTGGTGCTGGCTAAAGGGAGACCTATGAAATACTCAGATTTCAACCTGTACATCAGTCCACGCGGAGAGGAATACAACGCCCGCATCGACTCGATTGCCGGGCAAGCATCGGCCAATTTCAAGCTGCCTTATTCGCAAACCGAACTAGACGAATTCCTGATGTTTGCGCGCAAACCCCGCTGGGCTGCGTCAGTCATCCAAGCCGCCCAGGCTTTTGGTGGTCGCCTCTTTGATACGATCTTTCAAGGCGAACTCCACAGCGTCTTACGTGCAAGCCAAGCAACGGCGGGCAAAGAAGGCCTCCGCATCCGCTTGCACTTGCTCGATGTCCCGGAATTAGGCGAACTACCCTGGGAGTTCCTCTACGATCAGAGCCGCGACACCTTCTTCGTCCTTTCCACCGAGACGCCCATTGTACGCTTCATGGACCTCTCTGAACCGGTCCATCCGCTCGGCATCGAGCCACCCCTGCGTATCATTGCAATGCTCTCTAACCCGTCGGACTATGCCCAGCTTGACGTTGAGAAAGAGTGGAATCGTCTCAACGAGGGCTTGAAAGACCTGATTGAAGAAGGGGCCGTTGAGCTCACACGCACGGAGTCGGCTACCTTTGCCGAATTACAGACTGCGCTGCGCAAGAACGATTATCATGTCTTCCACTATATCGGTCATGGTGTATATGATGACTCCGCTGATGACGGAGCTTTGGTGTTTACCAACGAAGAAGGCAAAGGGAACCCCATCAGCAGTTCCTTCATGGCTACTCTGCTTGATGACCATCAGGCGATGCGGGTGGCCTTCCTGAACTCCTGTGAAGGTGCCCGTGTATCCGACACCAAGGCTTT
>JAADYZ010000234.1 GCA_010092775.1 Chloroflexota bacterium | reverse complement strand
TGCTCCCTGGCATGTGGGCGGACTTGTGCGTTGCCATCCGCTGTGATGCCTTTGGCATCGAAGAGCCGCCGCCAGTGGACATCGCGCTGGTCCCCACCCTGCCAGAGGATGGTGGGTCGAGTTGGCGAGGGCGCATCCTGTCCTTAGAAGGTCGTCCACTGGACGCGGACCAGAAGGCAAGCGAACTGCGCGAGCAGCTTGCCAATCAGTTGGTCGATCACTGGGCGCTCAACCTGACGCGCACCCGCTTGGATGTGACACCCGACCCATCGAGCGACAAGGCCTGGCTTGAAGGCGAACTGCGCAGCCATTTGGCCAGCCAGCTTGATGATGATCTTGGGGGGTCTAACTTCTTCGATGCGATCTTGGCCAGCGATAATCTGACCAGTCTGCGCCGCCTGTTCATGGCGGTCGAGGGCGGGCCGGATGATCTAAGGCTGACCTTGCAAGGGCGGGGGACCGGTTTTGTACGGGTGCCCAAAGCTGCCTTGCAAGCCTATCTGGCTCATCGGCTGAGGAGTGAGGCCCGGCTTGACGGCGATCGTTACGCCAACGCCGAATCGCAAGACCCATCGGTGGTCGATTTCGACCTACTGGCCGTCGCAGACCCGTCTACTATCGAGGTTGTTGATCTACTTCCAGACCCATCTGAGAGTGTCCTCTGGGCAGAGGTTGTCTTTCAACGCCTTGAACCAACGCAAAACGATCCAAATACGCCGCGTGTGGCTTACGAGCCTTTCGCCTTCATCGACGGGCGCTGGCAGCGACTGAACGCCCAGCCCAACTTCTTCGGCCCTGTGCTCGAAGAGCAAGGCGAGATGATCACACTTCGCTATACGGCAATCGACCAAGATGCCATCCCTGGTTTACTGGTCGCATTGGAAGCCCGCTACGATCAAGTTTTGTCGCGTTTGGCATTGGCTCAACTCCAGCCCCAGGTCTTTGTCTCGGTGAGCCCCTACAATCCGGGGCCGCTGTGGGAACCGGCGGACGACTACCCGGCTGAGTTTGTGCATGTGGCGGTGCGCTCACCCTTCAGTGCCTCAAGACCCGTTGAGCAAAGTCGGCGCGACATTATCTGGGCCATCGCACTGGGCAAACTGGAGATCAACATCGAGGCCTACGCAACGGGTGGCCGCTGATTCGGCGGCGCTGTTCCCCCTGCGCGACATCGCGCTTGTTGCGGCCTCATGCCGAATGGTATACTGCCCGCCATGAGTTCAGCTAAATTCTCCCGACGACTCGGATTCCTTCGTCTCTCCAGCCTGATGAACAAAGTAAACCGCTGGACCAAACGCAACTACACAGCGATTGCTCTAGGTGTCTTGGCTTTGGGCCTACTACTGACCATCATTGGCCCGCTGCGGCTGATACTGACCGATGGACGCAGCCCGGCAGCCAATCTGGTGACTGGAACAGGTGGCAGCGCCCTGGATGAGACTGCAGAGGGCAGCAGCCGCAATGGACCTGACCCCTTTTTGCTGCGTGAGATGGTCCCCTTCACCATTATCCCGGACCGGCCACGTAATGAAGTGGTGACCTACATGGTCCAACCAGGCGACACCATCATGGCGATTGCGAACAGCTTTGGTCTGGATCGTACCACTGTCTTCTGGGCCAACGCGGAACGCTTGCTGGGCGATGTGCATCAATTGCAAAGTGGGATGGAGCTGTTCATCCTGCCGACCGATGGCGTTTATCATCGGGCGTCGGGCACTGAGAGCATCCGTGAGATTGCAGCCCAGTACAGTGTCGAACCCGAGGCCATTATCAACTCCGAATTCAACCAACTGGCTGGCCTCGATCAAGATCAGACTCCCGGATTTGGCACGCGTATCGTTGTGCCAGAAGGGGTCGGTGAACTTGCCGATTGGCGTCCGCCGATTGTCCCCATCAGCGATCCAATAACGGGCCAAACATTTAACTCCTTCATGCCAGGGATGTCCGGCTCTTGCTCCCCAAGCATTTTGGGTGGTGGTGGAAGCAATGCCTGGATCGTACCAATGGGCGGTGGCTGGAGCGTGACCCAGACGTTCTATCCGGGCCATTCCGGCATTGATCTAGGTGGCGCCGTTGGCAGCCCCATTCTGGCCGCGGATACTGGCGTGGTGATCTTCAGCGGCTGGGTCGATGCCAGCTGGGGCTATGGCATTCTGGTGGTGTTGGATCATGGCAACGGCTGGACCAGCTACTATGCCCACTTAAATTCCACTGTGGTGGGCTGCGGTCAGACGGTGCGTCAATACGAGCCGGTTGGCACCCTGGGATCAACAGGTAACAGCAGCGGCCCTCACCTACACTTCGAGCTACGTTACAACCACGTCCCAGACAACCCGGCCTTCTACATTCCCTTCTAAAGTCAGCTTTGCCTCTGGCAGAATGTGTGCGATAATCGAGCCGACTTGAGATCGCTTCAACAAGGGATGCGCAATGAGCGATTTGATCGGTAAGAAGTTCGGCCAATACGAGGTCCTCAAGCAGATTGGCAAGGGGGGCATGGCAACGGTCTATCTCGGCCAACAAAAGTCGATTGGCCGGATGGTGGCCATCAAAGTGCTGCCAGCGCATCTCTCCCATGACGACACCTTCATCAAACGTTTCGAACGCGAAGTGCAGACCATCGCGCTGCTTCAGCATCCGCGCATTATGCCAGTCTATGATTATGGCCAACAAGGCGGTTCACCTTACATCGTGATGGCCTACTTGAATGGCGGCACACTGTCTGATCTGGTGAAAGAACAGGGCACACTTCCGTTGGACCGTGTGGCCCGCATCACTGAGCAGATCGCGGAAGGGCTGGACTTCGCCCATGATCAAGGCGTGATCCATCGCGACTTCAAGCCGAGCAACGTCCTGCTCGATGCCAACGGCAACGCCTATCTGGCGGACTTCGGCATCGCCAAAATCTCAATGGATACGGGTGGGCTGACCGGCAGCGGGATTGTTGGCACGCCAACTTATATGGCGCCAGAGATGTTCAAACAAGAACCCATCACCCCAGCGGTTGACGTTTATGCCTTGGGTGTCACCGTCTTTCAGATGTTCAGCGGCGAACCTCCCTTTGGTGGCACCACACCCGTTCATCTCATGTACGCCCACCTGAACGAACCGGTTCCCACGCTCTCAGCCAGGCGGCATGATCTGCCGGAGGCCCTTCAAGCAATACTCGACCGGGCGATGGCGAAGCGTCCGGAACAACGTTATCCCTCAGCACAGAAGCTGGCCGCCGACCTGAAAGCGATCGCCGAAGGCCGCCTGGATAACCTAAGCGCGACTGCTGTCGCAGACTCGCCTGATGTCACGCCCAAACTGGTCGATGTCCCGGAGCTGCCCGGTGTCAAGGCTGCCCCTCAACCAGAACTCCCAGTGGTCACGCAGCCGACTATTCCGGCAACCTGGTGGGGGCGCAACTGGCGCGTCGTCTTGGCGGGCTTCGTCGGCTTGATGATCTTCCTGGGCAGTCCCATTTTACTGGCACCCGCCGTGTTGGCTGCCCTCGTGCTGGTTGGGGTTCATCTACAAAATCGCGAGTGGCCGCTGGTCGGCTTGTGGATGTCAATCCCTATTTGTGGCCTGGCAGCCAGCAGCCTCACCGCCAGCGGAACAGGTGGCTTTGCCCCCGCTGTAGTTGCTTTGATCTTCGTGTTGATTGGGCTAGGTGCCGAAATCGCTGTTGCCCGCCGCCTGACCACGCTCTACCACGAACGCCTGGGCGACGGCAGCGCCTCGCCCGACGAGGGCGCGCCCGACGAACTGGCTGATGACGAGGCCAAAACCGGTACTGGCGCTCCGGCTGGTGATGTTACCGGCCCAACGAAAGCAATTGATGAGGCTTCATAGCAGCTCCCCCACCTGACACGTCCGAGAAAGGCAAACCTAATGGACGAATTGAAACGGCGCGTTCTTGCCGAAGGCAAGAACCTCGGCGACGGGATTCTCAAAGTAGACAGCATCCTCAATCATCAAATGGACCCTCAATTGATGTACGAGATCGGCCAGGAGATTGCCCGCCGCTTCGAGGCACAGCAGGCAACCCGTATTCTGACAGCCGAAGTCTCAGGCATCGGTCCGGCGCTCATGACCGGGCTAGCCCTGGGCATCCCCATCGTTTATGCGCGCAAACGCAAACCGATCACGATGATGGAGCCCGTCCACGTCGAGAGCGCACCCTCCCACACCAAAGGCCATGAGACGCTCTTGATGGTCTCCCCGGAGTTCTTGATGCCACAGGATCGTGTCTTGATCGTTGATGACTTTCTCGCGACTGGCAAGACCATCGCGGCGCTGGGTCGACTGGTCAAACGCGCAGGGGCGCAGCTTGTAGGCGTGGGCGCGGTGATCGAAAAGACCTTCGAGGGTGGGCGTGACTATCTGTCCGACTTCGATGGGCTGCCCATTGAATCCTTGGTGGTCATCACCGACATGCCAGATCACCGCATCATTCTGGCGGATTAGGGCAGCGATGACTCACGATACAATTGTCGTCCTGGACTACGGTTCGCAGACCGCCCAACTGATCGCGCGCCGTTTGCGCCAAATCGGTGTCTACAGCGCCTTTGTCAGTTGGGATGCCCCGGCTGACGTCGTGCTTGCTCATCAGCCGAAGGGCTTTGTGTTGTCTGGCGGTCCGTTCAGCGTCTATGAAGACGCTGCCCCAACCCTCCCTACTTACGTGATTGACTCCGGTCTTCCAGTGCTGGGCATCTGCTATGGGATGCAGCTCCTCACCCATCAACTTGGCGGATCAGTCGGGGCCGCGCAGCAGCGCGAATACGGCCCGATGGACATCGACACCCAGCCGCATGTCAGCTTGTGGCAGTCGATGCCGTCGCGCTTCAACGTCTGGATGAGTCACGGTGATCGCATTGAAACCGCTCCGCCTGGCTTTCGATCCATAGCGG
>JAADYZ010000233.1 GCA_010092775.1 Chloroflexota bacterium | reverse complement strand
TTATCGGATCCCTACTCCTTCTTGGGCTGATCATCGGAGGCGTTTTGTTTGTCTTCGTCGGACCTATCGCAGGGGTGATTGGCCTGGTCGCTTACGGTGTACTCTTTTACCTGATGCTGCCGAGCGTGCTCAACCTGTTCGGTGTGCATCCCCACTACAAAGGGCGCGAGTTTAGCTTACCAGGCAAGAAAGCGCTCATCATTGGTACTAACCACGACACCCTGGGTGATACGGGCAAGAAGACCGGGGTTGCACTTTCGGAGTTGTCCGTCCCCTACTATCAATTTCTAGACGCCCAAATGCAAGTTGACCTCGCCAGCCCGAAGGGCGGCAACATCCCCATCGATCCACAGACAAAGCGCTGGCCGATCCCCACACCCTACGATCGACGCTTCCTGGCCGATGAAACAGCCATGAAGAAGCTGCAAAACTCGCTCAATATCGACGACCTTGACTTCAAGGACTATGACATCGTGTTTATGGCCGGGGGTTGGGGTGCCTCCTATGACCTGGGCTACTCTGAGGTCCTTGGCCAGAAAACCACTGAAGCCTATGTCGATGGCGCGGTACTGGGGTCGGTTTGTCACGGCGCACTTGGCTTCCTCAATGTAAAGGATGAGAATGGTCAACCCTTGTTGCAGGGGCGCAACGCCACCGGGGTGACCGATAAACAGGTGCGCGAACTAGGCATCAATATCACGCCCATGCACCCGGAAACTGAATTGCGCAAAGCTGGCGCGAAGTTCAACAGCAATACTGCCTTTAACGACTTCTTTGCAGACATCACAGTCGTGGATGGCCGTCTTGTAACCGGGCAGAATCAGAACGCTGGTGCGGAAACCGCACAGAAAATGATGATCCTCGTGGAAAAGATCGCAGAAGGACACACGGTATAAACGACGCAAACCATAGCTCTGTCATGCACATGACCGTGTTGAAGATCGACTTACCAGAGTACGGCGTGGGGACACAAAGCTCAGTACTTCGGTAGGCGCACCTATATATGATAACCTTGGAGCAGCGACTCCCCTAAGAGTTGCTGCTCCCATCAATAGAAGTTGAGGACCCAAAATGTTTACGTCCCTCCTAAAACGTCCATCTGTTCGTCAGCATTTGATGAATCGGGTCAATCAAGAGAAAACCGCCAAAGCCAAAGCTTTCAGCGAAAAACTGTTACGCTCTGGCGGCTTCACTGCCGTGTGCGTGGGCACCGGCACTCCAACCCCTTCCGAACGCGCACAACCCTGCGTGGCTGTATTCGTGAACGGCCGCTTCTTTCTGTTTGATGCAGGAGATGGTTGTGTAAAGGTTATGGGCCAGCAGGATTTGCCAATCGGCCTGCTCGACGCGGTCTTTTTGACCCACTACCATTCTGATCACATCGCTGATCTGGGTGAGGTGATCAACCGAAGCTGGATTATGGGCCGCATCCACACCCTGCCGATCCTTGGCCCTGAAGGCATCGCTGAGGTTGTCGAAGGGTTTGCCATGGCTTATCGACTCGACAACACCTACCGGAATGCCCATCATGGGGATGACGTTATGCCATTGCCCACAGCCGGGGCAACCGGGGAGCGTTTTGACGCACCAACCGATGGCACACTGCTCACTCTGTTTGAGGAAGATGGCATCGTCATCAAAACATTTGAAGCGAATCACTATCCGGCCAAACCCGCTGTGGGATTCCGCATTGAATATGGCGGCAGAATTCTCGTCATTTCTGGCGATACGCTCCGTGTACCTGGCTTGGATGCTGCCTCTCAATCAGCCGACTTGCTCATTTGCGACGTGATGAATCACCAAATCGTTGGCGAAATGGAGCAGCAACAACTCAATGCTGGGAAGCCTCGAAACGCTAGATTCATGCACGACATCCCTGACTATCACATCGACGTGCATGATGTGGGCGATCTGGCGCAGGCAACCCAGGTGAAGCACTTGGCTTTGGTTCACTTGATGCCATCAGTAGATCGCCTGGCGCAGATCAAAGCGTTCTTTGTCGATCCCATTGCTGAAAAGTACGACGGGGAAATCTCTGTCCCGAATGATGGGGATGTTTTCGAGTTGCTGTAGAAATACGACGGCCTTGTTCACATGCCCTCGATATGTGCGACACGCTTGAGCTGAGTTTTGGACGACGTGTCGAGCAATCGGGGGCACATTTCTGCAGGCAGAGAGAGGGATGATTATGCACGCACACCCCACCCAAGTCCCGGCGTTTCATCTGATGACCAAGCCACGTGGGGCAATCTGTAACCTGGACTGCAAATACTGCTACTTTTTGAGCAAAGAGCGCTTGTATCCTGGCAGCGAGTTTCGCATGAGTGAGACTTTGCTGGAAGAATACACCCGGCAGTTCATAGACGCGCAGCAGGTCTCTGAAGTGACCTTCGCATGGCAAGGCGGAGAACCCACCTTGATGGGACTGGACTTCTACCGGCAAGCCGTGAGCTATCAACAGAAGCACAAGAAGCCTGGGATGCGCATCTACAACACGCTTCAGACCAATGCGGTCACATTGGATGACGCATGGTGCCAGTTCTTCGCTGAGTATGACTTCCTGATTGGTGCAAGTCTGGACGGCCCGCAGCATCTCCACGATGCCTATCGCCTTGACAAGGGTGGTGCGCCGACCTTCGAACGCGTCATGAACGGTATCAGGCTCATGCAGCAACATGGGGTCGAATTCAATATCCTTACCACTGTACACGCAGCCAATGCCGACCATCCCCTGGACATCTACCGTTTCATACGGGACGAAGTTGGCGCTAACTTCATGCAGTTCATCCCGATCGTCGAACGCGATAATGACACCGGGTATCAGGAAGGCTCTGCCGTGACAGCGCGCTCCGTCAGTGCTGAGCAGTACGGTCAATTCCTGATTTCGATATTTGACGAGTGGGTTCGACAGGATGTCGGGCGCATTTATGTGCAAATCTTTGATGTCGCACTTGCGGCCTGGACCGGCAACATCCCTGGCCTGTGCATCTTCGAGGAGACCTGTGGAACCGCTTTAGCGATGGAGCATAACGGTGACGTGTTCTCGTGTGATCATTATGTAGAACCTGCCTACAAGCTTGGCAACATCAACGATATCCCGCTGAGCGAGATCGTGGTCATGGATGCGCAGCAAGCCTTTGGACTGGCCAAACGCGACAGTCTGCCGGACTACTGTCGTCAATGCGAGGTGCGATTTGTGTGCAATGGTGGCTGCCCAAAGAACCGATTGATTGACACCCCTGATGGTGAACCGGGGCTCAATTATCTGTGTGCTGGGTACAAAGCATTCTTTTCACACATTGATATGCCGATGCGCTATATGGCAAATGAACTGGCCCACCAACGCCCACCTGCAAATGTCGTCATGCATATGCAGCAGTTGGATGCCGCCCTTGAAGCGGCGTATGCTCAAGCCAAACGCAACGATCCATGCCCCTGTGGCAGCGGCCTCAAGTTCAAGAAATGCCATCGGCGGCTGCGCCTACTAAGCTCATGATATATTAGGAGCAGATCAACAAGGCTTATCTCGTTTGCTCTGAGACGACATGATCTCACTTCGTTTACAAAGAAGGTTAAGTGCATAGAATGATGTGGAGCGTCGGGATTTTGGCGGGTGGCAAAAGCTCGCGAATGGGCAGAGATAAGTCCTTTGTCGAACTGGCAGGGCAAGCAGTTATTGAACACGTCATTGAGCGAGTGACTAACTTGGGTCAGCAAGAAACTTTCGTGATCACCAATCGGCCCACTGCTTACCGACATCTTGGCCTGGTTATGGTCAGCGACCTTGTTCCGGAGAAAGGATCTCTCGGGGGGATTTACACTGCAATTACCCACAGCCCGACTGATTGGGTGCTCGTTGTTGCCTGCGACATGCCCTTTCTCAGCTCAACTCTCCTTCAGCATATGGTGTCACTGATCCAAGAATCTTCTTTCGATGTGATCGTTCCCCGCGTAGAAGGACACCCACAAGGCCTTCACGCTCTCTACCACAAACGTTGCCTCGACCCGATCAGAGAGCAAATCGAACAAGATCGTCTCAAAGTGATTGGCTACTATGATCAAGTACGGGTCCGCTACCTGGATGAGAGTGAATATCAAGGTTACGATCCTGAGGGTTGGGCGTTCTTCAATCTTAACTCACCAGCGGACCTGGCCGATGCCCGACGAGTAGCCAAGAATAGCCGCCCACTATAATGAGAGTGACGTTCTTGCCCTCAGGGTGAAGCGTTGGGCAACCACAGCATACCTGGCGCTTATTTAGAACCTCGGCAATTCAGATGACATTTGACACTACGATGCCAGCGAACGGCCTTCCTATAATGTAGGAGGGCAGCAAGAGCACCATTCGACGGCAATGCGCACACTTGGTCTGGATGTTTGGCGAGAGATGCCTGAATAGCAATGCTCCCGCTCATGTAGATTCAAGCCTGTTCCCACATACCCAAATTCACCTCCTAGCGGCTGCGCATGAGTCGATCCCTGCCACCTAGATCATTTGAACCTCCGCTGGAGAGGATGTATCCCTAAAGCATTCTTTATTCGGACGTTGCTAATAGGAAGGATGCGCCCGGCGTATGACCTCCAAATCCAAGCCAAGCGAACACCCCAGTGGTGATGAGCGGTATAAGTCCATCGATCGCACCATGAAGCGCGCTGGTTACCAAAAGGACGCCCTGCTTGAAGTCTTGAATGTGGCACAAGAAACCTTTGGTTTCCTATCCGAAGACCTGATGGTCTATATTTCCCGCCACGTGAACGTACCGCTCAGCCAGACCTACGGCGTAGCGACCTTCTACCATATGTTTACCTTTGAACCTCTAGGCGAGAATAACTGCATCATCTGCACGGGCACCGCTTGCCATGTCAAGGGGGCGAATAAGATTGCCGGGTTGGTCGCGGAGTCATTTGACGTCGAGGAGGGTGGGACAACATCTGATCGTCTGTTCAGTCTAACCACTGCTCGCTGTCTGGGTAGCTGTGGACTAGCGCCTGTCATCGTGATCAATGGCACGGTTTCTGGTAAGGAAACACCGGACAGCACTGTGCGACGGGTCGCCGACATGCTGAATGGGGCGCGATCCGAGCTGGCAGTAGTGGAGGCCACATGAATTACGGAGAGCTACTAGCGCTCGGACAGCAAGAAGCCGAACGGCAGGAGCGGTTTGAACGTCGGGTGTTCTGCTGCACGAGCACAGCCTGTCTCTCGGCGGGCGCAGGATTAACGCATACCAGCATCGAACAGGCTGTCGCGGCCAGCGGCTGCGAGGAGCACGACGCTGAGGTGGTCAAGACGGGATGTATGGGGTTGTGCAGCCGCGGACCACTGGTGCGTGTCGAGCAAAAGGGTCAAGACCCTGTGATGTACGCTGATGTCGATGCGGAACTGGCCCAGCAGATCGTGGCGCGTCATGTCCCTTTTGCTGAAAAAGTACGGGACCCTGACGCAGATGAGGAAGGATCAACCGATCCCCACGATATTCCACACTACCGGGCCAGCCTGCGCAAGGCGAAAAGCGGCAAAGGGCTGGAACGACATATCCTACCTGCCGATATGCCCTTCTTCACCAAGCAGAAGCGATTAGTTCTAACCGAGGTTGGCCAGATTGACCCAGAGAAGATTGAGGCTTACCTTGCGCATGGTGGCTACCGAGGTCTGCACCGCGCCCTCACCGAGATGACGCCCGAACAAGTCTGCCAGCAAGTCTTGGATAGCGGCCTGCGGGGGCGTGGCGGCGGCGGCTTTCCTACCGGCTTGAAGTGGAACCTGGTTCGCAAGCAACAAGCCGAACAGAAGTATGTAATCGTCAATGGTGATGAAGGTGACCCTGGCGCCTATATGGACCGCACGGTGATGGAAGATGATCCGCACCGCGTTTTGGAGGGCATGATCATCTGCGCTCATGCTGTTGGGGCCCGCTATGGTTACTTGTACGTACGTGGTGAATACCCGATTGCCATCGACCGGCTGCGCCGTGCGATCCGTGCGGCACGTCGCCGGGGCATTCTCGGCAAATCGGTGATGGGGACCGACTTCGCCTTTGATTGCAACCTGCGCATTGGCGCAGGAGCCTTTGTTTGTGGGGAAGAAACAGCGCTGATCCACTCCATCGAGGGGAAACGCGGCATGCCAAGGATGCGTCCACCCTATCCCTCCGAATCAGGATTGTGGGACGCTCCTACCGTGCTAAACAATGTCGAGACGATAGCCAACATTCCCTCGATCATGACTCATGGAGCGGAATACTTCGCATCGATTGGCACCGAAAAGAGCAAAGGGACCAAGGTTTTCGCGCTAGCCGGGCAGCTTCGCAATACCGGTTTGATCGAAGTGCCGATGGGTATCTCGCTGCAAGAGATCGTTGAGGACATCGGCGAGGGAGTCCCTGGTACAGCGGCCTTCAAAGCTGCGCAGACGGGCGGCCCAAGCGGCGGTTGTATCCCCTCAGAGTTTCTTGATACACCGGTTGACTATGAGAACCTGACCCGCCTCGGATCGATCATGGGGTCGGGTGGCCTGGTCGTGATCGATGATGATACCAGCATGCCGGAATTCGCACGCTTCTTCATCGACTTCAGTGTGGATGAAAGCTGCGGGAAGTGCCTACCTTGCCGAGTAGGCACCGTACAAATCCGGAACCTCCTCGATAAGATCATCGCTGGGAATGCTGTACCAGAGGACCTCGACAAGCTGGATGCACTCTGCCAGCTAGTCAAAACTACCAGCTTGTGCGGATTGGGGCAGTCCGCTCCCAATCCGGTCATCAGCACGCTGACTTATTTCCGCCACGAATATGAAGCCTTACTGCTAAGCGTAAGCGACAATTGACTGACACATTATGGAGCAAGGTATGGCCACAATTACCATCAATGGACAACAGATTGATGTCGCCGAAGGGACGACCATCTTGGAGGCGGCACTCGCCAACGACATCGATGTACCACGCCTTTGCTATCACCCGGAACTGAGCGTCTCGGGTGGGTGCAGACTGTGTACTGTCGAGGTGGAAGGCTGGCACAATCCGGTCCCCTCCTGTGGGACGGCCTGTGCCGATGGCATGGTGATCACTACGGAAAGTGAGACGCTGACCGCACTGCGACGTGGTGTGATTGACCTGTTTGTCGCCGATCATCCGTTGGACTGTGTGACCTGCGACAAAGCCGGGAGCTGCCAACTCCAAGAGTACGCATATCAGTTTGGAATCAAGCAGACCAGCCACCAGACTGAGTTTTCACGCACCCTGTACCAGGACGATAATCCGTTCTTCATTCGCGACCATCAGTACTGCATCCTCTGTGGGCGCTGTGTACGGGTTTGCAACGAGGTCGTTGGCGCAAGCGCAATTGATTTTGTGGGTCGCGGGTTTGAGTCCTACATTGGCACTCCCTTTGACTGTGATATGAAAGACTCAACCTGTGTCTTCTGTGGAACTTGTGTGCAGGTTTGCCCCACTGCCGCGCTGAT
>JAADYZ010000232.1 GCA_010092775.1 Chloroflexota bacterium | reverse complement strand
GCTCTTGCCGATCCGATCATCGTGTAATCCTCGTCCCCAGATTGGTCGAAGTGTCGCCTAGCGCCTCACGAACATTGCCGCTGCTTTCACCGTCGAAAATTCGTATCTCCAGCTTCTCGACTTTGCTGGCTAGGCTCAGCATGCCCTGTACTTTGCTCAACATGCCGCCAGTCACATCGGTATGTTCCGATCCTTGCAGGGCAGGTCGATGAGACGCAACACTGTCTGAGGTGATGAGCGAGATGACCTCACCACGCCCATCGAAAACGCCCGGAGTGTTACCTGCCAAGAGGATTCGCTCCGGCCTTAAGTCAAGCGCCAAGCGCTCGAACACTTCTTCTGTGCTGATGATGGTGCCACCACGTACATGGTCAATTGCGACGTCGCCATATACAACCGGGATGACGCCCTGTGCCAGGGCCTCCGAGATGGGCGCACTTGCCAATTCCTTAATGATCCCATTTTCGCACAGCGCTGAGGCGGACGGCTGAAAGCGCATCACAGGTAGGCCCACATCAGCCAGTGCCTCAATCACGATCGTATTCAATCGCGCCGCGGTACGTGCCACCTCTGCGAATCCACCCCATTGATCTGGCGTCTGCACACCATCCCGTGTGCCAAATCGTGCTGCGGCGACGTGGCCAAAACTTCCGCTGCCATGTCCGATCAACAGTCGCTGATCTGGACGCAGGTCTTGTGCTTCCGCGACCTCCCTCGCTATCCGCTGGATGACGTCCAGGCGTGCAGTCTCCGCTTGGCCCTTGTCCGTGATGAGTGAACCACCTAACTTCAAGAATGTCAGCATGTCAATCGCCTATTCGATGCTTGTGGTGAAGACGCGCGCTGCACCTGCCCGCTGTAAGGCCTCGCACACTGCCGCTTCCCGGTCACTGTCTACAAGTGCCACCATATTGCCGCCGCGCCCCCCGCCAGAGAGCTTGGCACCCAAAGCGCCAGCCTCACGCGCTGCGTTGATCAGCGTTTCGAGTTCAACCGACGACACATCTAGTGATTGCAATAGTGCCTGGTTCGCGTTCATGAGCTGGCCAATTTCTTCAGTCCGTCCCAAGCGGATGGAACGATGTGCCTCACGTGCCAATTTGCCGATCGCCCTAAACCAGGATTCGTACTGGCGGCGATGACCCTCCCAGCCCCTGCGTACATCGCCGACGGTGTTGCGCGTCGGACTCTTTACACCGGTGTCGCCAACGACGAAGTGTAATGGTGCCCCGACCTCAAAGCGTTGCGGCGTTCGTCCCTTCACAAATAGGACTGGCTCACCGTAGCACACCACCGTGTTATCGATCCCGCTTGGCGTTCCATGGTGCATCTTTTCAACTTCAAACACCAGGTCCGATAGTTCCGCAGGAGGCAGTGGCTGACCCAGGTGAGTGCTCATCGCTTTGGCCAGCGCTGCCGAAACGGCTGCCCCGCTGCCCAGGCCACTCGCCAACGGAATCTCCGCTGTCACGGTGATGTCGAGGTCTGGTTCTGGAATCTCAAGCTTCTCCAAGACCAATTGCGCCGTGCGGGCAAGGGCATTGCGCGCAGCTAGAGCCAATGAGAAATGTGAATTGATGTCCGTTGCATGGATGACGACCCCATAGTGATCTGTGCCCTCCTTCACCTCCGCTGTCGCTTGCAGGCCAAAAACAGGTGCGGCAAGCGCAGGCTGGCCATAGACGACAGCATGCTCTCCGAACAGGATAATCTTGGCTGGCGCGCTTGCGGTGGTCATCCAGATACGTAGAGAATGAGTACCGCGGCTAGACCCCACAGGCCAACAGTGATCTGCATCGGTCGATCATGTAGGATCACTTCGTCGGGCGCGTGTCCCTCGCCGCGCACATGGATCAAATACAAGTAGCGAAAGAAGCCGTAGATCACAAATGGGATCGTCAGCATCATGGCGTTGTTGCTAGGCAAGCCCTCAGAGCTGAAGGTGTAAAGCGAGTAGGTCAGGAGCGACATTGCGACGCAGATCACCAGTAGCTCATCCAACAGTGTTATGCTGTACTGCTCAAGGATCGCCCGTGATTGACTTCCGGGGCTATCCTTCAGCATGTCGAGCTCCTGGCGGCGCTTACCAAAACCCAGGAACAAAGCCATCCCGGTGGTGAAGACATAGAGCCAGGGTGAGAAGCGAAGCACGTCTACGAGGACCACGCCCGCGACGACCCGGAGCACAAAACCCGCCGCAATTGCCATCACATCGAGGATCACGATATGCTTCAACTGGAACGAGTAGGCCAATTGCAGAAGCAAATACCCGGCAACAACGAAGCCGAAGCTGGGCCGTAGCAGAAACGACAGCGGCAAGACAATCAAGGGCAAACTGACCGCAGCTCCGATGGCTACTGTCTTAGAGAGCTGGCCAGAAGGTAAGGGTCGATTGCGCTTCGTGGGATGCGCTCTATCGGCGTCAATATCGACAACGTCGTTGATGAGATAGACGGTGCTAGCTGCCAAAGAGAACAGCGCAAAACCGGCAATAGTCGCCAGGAGATATTCTGGCTGAAACAACTTGCGGTCAAACACGAGTGCCACGAAGATGAAGCCATTCTTCACCCATTGCCGTGGCCGCATGGTGCGGATCAATCCGCGAACCTGCCCGATCACTTGGTTGACCGCCGTCGTGGAAGACGCCATAGAATGCCACTCAGATCTGCTTGCGCTATAAACAGCGTGGTTTTAACACAAGCGACCTAGAGAAGCAACGCAGAGGGTGCCGACGTGAGCAAGTCGACTGGCAATAAGCAGCGACTGGACATCTTGCTCGTTGAGCGTGGACTGTTCGATTCCCGTGAGACGGCAAAACGCTTCATCATGGCTGGTGAGGTGTTGGTTAACGAAGAGGTCATCATCAAACCTGGGCAGCGCGTGTCAGAGCAGGCCGTGCTTCGTGTAAAGGAGCGCCCGCGCTTTGTCAGCCGGGGTGGCGAGAAGCTGGCAGCCGCCCTCGAGGCTTTTCAGATTGTTCCAGACGCTTGGATTTGTGCCGATATCGGCGCATCGACCGGCGGCTTCACGGACTGCCTCTTGCAGGCTGGCGCAGCCCATGTCTACACCGTCGATGTCGGATACGGGCAGCTTGCCTGGAGCCTGCGACAGGATCAGCGAGTCACTGTCATGGAACGTACCAACGCGCGTTACCTTGATGCTCTGCCTGAACGCGTCGATTTCGTCTCAATGGACGTATCCTTCATATCCCTGAGCTTACTGTTCCCACGCCTCTCCGATTGGCTCAAACCGGACGGTCAGGTTGTGGCGCTCATCAAACCCCAATTTGAGGCAGGCAAAAGTGAGGTAGGGAAAGGCGGCGTTGTGCGCGACCCATCCGTTCATCGTAGAGTCTTGCTAGAGACGCTCAATCACGCCCTTCGCTCCGACTATCATCCTCACGGCCTGATCCCCTCGCCGCTGCGCGGCCCCTCTGGGAACGTCGAATTCCTGACCTGGCTGAGGCCGAACCTAAGTGACGAGCCGCTTGAGCGGATGGTGGAGGCGGCACTCATCAGCATCCCCCCGGAATAGCTAGGGACGGAAGATCGCCATCCGCGTGAAAAGCACAGTCGTCTCCTGGTTTGCCGCAGAACCGACATAGGGCCCAAAGTCGCCACCAGTCAATGCCTCGCCGACGGTTTCCAGCGGCACGTCATTCGCATACAAGGACACCTGTCCCCCTTCCGATAACACGCCCAGGGTGACGCTTTGGGTGGCCGCGTCAATCCCGCTTGGCAGCACCCCATCCACCACACTGAAGATCGTGCTGGCCCCAGTCCGGTGCAGCAGCGAGTAGACGCCATCACACCAGGCCACGAAAGCATAGAACTCTGTGTCACTGACCCAGTTGAGCAGCAGCCCATAATTGCCATCCGCCGCACAAACCTGAGGGCTTGCCGTAATCTCCGCGAAGAATTCGGATTCAGCAAATCGCGTCGTATAAGTCCATAGGGCTTGGTCCAACACGGAAATCTGATAGCCACCACCCGTTTCCACGCTGGTGGCCGTTCCCGTATCGAAGGCAGGCCACCCACCCTGGAAGTTGGTCTCGTACAGCATCTCACCGACCTCGGGCCGATTGGGTTCAGCGGGAACAGCAGCAATAGCCGTCGGCGTTGGGTCGCTCGCCTCTTCCTCTGAGGGAGCACTTTCGCCGCCTTCAACCACCACGGGGTCAAAACCGTTGCGCGCATAAGCAATGCCAAACCAGGTCAGCTCGCCTGTCTCAGCGAGAGACAGAAGCAGCACTGCCTCATCGGTTGCATTAGTACCCCACCCTCGGCTTAGCAATGCCAGGTCAATCTCAGCCGAGTCTAGCACTGGATCATAGCCCAAGGCCGCCGCTACATCGCCTGCACGATCCACGGTGACGCTGCTAGTGTCGGTATAGAACTGCTCCTGAATGACCGTCAAGGCGTCAGCGGCAGCCACCACACCGGACTGGCCATCCAAAAACTGTAGATCAAATGCGTCTCCCAGGTAGCCGCTTAGTGCATCCACGTTGCCAGACTCGATGGCCGCAATGAAGTCGTCAAGCGCTGTGGCAGAGGGCGCGACAGGCGGAACAGTTGGCTGTGCGGGGGGCTGCGTCGGGTTCTCAGCGGCGGCTGTGACTGGAATGGTCGGCGCTACAGCATCGTTAAGGTCCGGGATGCCAGTGCCTTCCTCCTCCGGCGAGGGACTAGCGGAACAGGCTGCCAATGCTGCGAAGAAGACTGCTGACACGGTTAATCGTAGCAAGAACTTCATGAGGCCATCCTTTGCTGGGGTGCTGGGCTGCACAAGTTTAATCCCAAATGTGGGCCCTACACAAGGCGATCCTGGCTTCCTAAGGGCTGCAAAAAGCTATGGTGCAGGCTTAACACGACTTGGATAGAATAATGAGGATACACCGAACTCAAGAGTCTAGCGGAAAACCAATCGATGGACCCACAGTATATTCGAAACTTTTGCATTATTGCCCATATCGATCATGGCAAGAGCACCCTCGCCGATCGTTTGCTCGAATTGACTCGTACAATCTCGGATCGAGACATGGCGGCCCAAGTCCTCGACTCTATGGACTTGGAGCGCGAGCGTGGCGTGACCATCAAAGCCAGCGCGGTGCGCATGATGTACGATCGACCCAATGGCGAGACCTACATGATGAACCTGATTGATACCCCCGGACACGTCGACTTCACCTATGAAGTCTCCCGCGCCTTGCAGGCTTGCGACGGCGCTATTCTGGTGGTTGATGCTTCGCAGGGCATCGAAGCCCAAACTCTAGCTAATCTCTTCCTTGCCCTAGAAGAGGACCTGGAGATCATCCCGGTGGTCAACAAGATCGACCTGCCCGCCGCCCGGCCTGATGAAGTCGCCGAGGAAATCGAAGAGCTTATCGGCATCGACGCAGCCGACGTCATCCAGGTTTCTGCAAAGATGGGCACCAACGTTGAGCAGATTCTGGAGGCAGTCGTCGAGCGCGTCCCATCGCCCAAAGTGGATCGTGATGCGCCGCTGCGTGCTTTGGTTTTCGACAGCCACTATGATGCCTACAAAGGGGTCATTGCTTATATCGCGGTCGTTGACGGCCAACTCAAAATGCGCGACGATCTGCGCTTCATGGCAACCGAGTCAGAGTTAGAACCCGTTGAGATTGGTCTTTTCAGCCCCGTGATGAAAGCGGCAGACCAGCTTGTAGCTGGCGAAGTCGGCTATGTGGCAACCGGATTGAAGACGATCCGCGAGGTGCGGGTTGGCGACACCCTAACCCGTATTGACCGACCCGCCAAGGAGCCACTCCCAGGCTATGAACCTGTCAAGCCGATGGTCTTTGCTGGCTTGTATCCGGTTGAGAACGACGATTTCGAAGACCTGCGCGACGCACTTGATCGGTTGCAACTCAATGACGCGGCTCTGATCTACGAGCCAGAAACGTCGCAAGCGCTCAACTTTGGCTTCCGGGTTGGCTTTCTGGGCCTCTTCCACATGGAGATTGTCCAGGAACGCCTGGAGCGCGAATACGACCTCGATATCCTGGCCACCGCACCGAGCGTGGAATACCAGGTTATGATGACCAGCGGTGAAATGCTGCTCATCGACAGCCCGGCTCAGCTCCCCGATCCCTCGCTGATCGACGAGATACGTGAACCTTGGATGCGCATCCAAATCTACACGCCGACGGACTATATCGGTGCGGTGATGGAACTGGTGGCGAAAAAGCGTGGTGAGTACATCTCAACAGATTACCTCGACCGGACCCGTGTATCGCTCAACTACACCATCCCGCTCGCGGAGCTGATTGTTGACTTCTATGATCGGCTGAAGTCTGTTTCACGAGGCTATGCCTCCCTCGACTATCAGTTTGACGAATACCGCCCAGAGAAGCTGGTTCGCCTCGACATCCTGGTCAACGGCGAACCGGTCGATGCCCTGGCGATGATTGTGCATCACGAACATGCCTTCCATAAGGGTCAGGCCTTGGTATCCAAACTCAAAGACCTGATCCCGCGCCAGATGTTTGTCGTCCCGATTCAGGCCGCCGTTGGCAGCAAGATCATCAGCCGCGCCAATGTGAAAGCCTTGCGCAAAGATGTGCTCTCGAAGTGTTATGGGGGTGACATCACCCGCAAGAAGAAGCTGCTGGAAAAGCAGAAGAAGGGTAAGAAGCGGATGAAGATGGTCGGGTCTGTGGAAGTCCCACAGGAGGCCTTTATGGCCGTCCTCCGGCTGGATGATGACTAAAGCTTAGATCGCCTCGTCTTCATAATGCAGCATCACACGCCGCAGCAGGGCAATCGCGAAGGTCGTTGTCCAGGTGGTCACATCAGCCCGACGATGTGTCCAGCGCGTGTGATGACTGCGCGAGCGATCTTCAGCCGCCACCGTGATCGTCATCGCGCGGATCGGCTCGCCAGTCTCCCCTTCATGATCATCATACATGATCACAGCCAAGCCGTAGCTGCTGCCGCTGCGCTCTCGTATGGCCTTCGCGGCCAGGGTTCCAATCTCGCGCGGGTCCAGACTTAGGTCCACGTCCAGTCGGCTCAGCTCAGCCAACCCTTCGAACGTAAGCGCCTGCACAATAGGGCTGGTTCCGGTTGGCGCGATTTCGGATAGGCGCTTGCTGAGCAACCCCCCAGTATCCACTTCAACGGCGGCTATCGTCTCGCCTCGCTGGGTCAATAAGCCCATAACATGAGCTTCGATTAACTCACCGTCCGCGCCGTAGATCCAGCGGCCCAGCCTCTCTCGGATTTCCTCTTCAACGGGGGCGATCATGTCATCAGCCGCCGTCTCAGTCTCCGCCTTAGCTGTAATGCGAATATCGGTCTGCCCAGAATGGGCAGCCAACCCAACCGTTGGGTTGCTCATCGTCATCAAGTCGGCGATGCGCTGATCGATGGTGCTCTCACCGATGCCAGCGGTCCGCAGAATGCGCACTTTGATCAAGGAGGGTGTGCCCATATAATCCTTGATCCAAGGCAGCAGGTGATTGTTTAGCAGGTAGGTCATCTCCCGAGGGACACCCGGTAACACCATCACCACCCCCCGTTCGGTCTGTAAGATGAAGATTGGGGCCGTACCAACCGGATTCTCAAGGGGGATCGCACCTTGTGGCACAAACGCTTGCTGCCGGTTGTTTTCGTTCATCTTGACGCCGAAGCTGCGAAAGCGATCCGCAATCTGATCGTACAGCATCTGCTGAAAAACGAGGGGGCGTTGGGTCGCCTTGGCGATGGCCTCCCGCGTTACATCATCGACCGTTGGCCCCAAGCCACCTGTTGTGATGACAATGTCGACCCGCTCCAAGGCTTGATTGACGACCTGCGCGATGCGCTCCAGATTGTCGCCTACAGTGGTCATGTAGATCAGGTCAAGGCCAATGTGGCGCAGCGCTTGAGCAATGTAGACTGAATTGGTATCAGTCAACTCACCCAGGAGGATTTCGGTACCGATGGAGATCACTTCGGCTTTCATGGCGCAGATTATAGCCTCAGCCCCTCAAACACAAAGCGCACATCCGCGTGGTGTGCGCTCGGTGCAGAAGGTTTCGATTCGGGCTCGTTTACAGAATGAGGCGCTGCATCCCACTTACATTGCTGGTCCGCAGCTTGCGCGCCAGGTCTCGTGCCAGGTTGGCCATCAGGCGGAACCCCAACTCGGGATCGTCGCGGCAAAGCTCAATAACGTCGTCTCGATGGAAGATCATCAGACGTGTGTAATGCTGAGCAACCCGAGCGGTTGCTGAACGAACGTCGCGCTGAAGGAGCGCCATCTCCCCGAACGACTGACCCCGGCGAAGGGTCGCCAAGGTGATCTCAGTCTCCGAGCGCCAGGGGTCGATTGTGGACCGTTGAGCTTTTACAATGTCCACTTCGCCTTCTAGAATCACATAAAACTGCTGGCCTACTGCACCTTCGCAGAACAATTCGTGCCCGGTATCATATTGGGCGGTATGGCTAATCTGGCGGATACGATCGATCTCAACTGGTGTTAAATCCTTGAACGCATGAACTTGACTGAGAAGATTGCCCGTCAGTGGCATGGGGAACTCCTATAGACTCATAAACCTGAATCCATTCTATCAAAGTTGTAACGACCTGTATATGGGGTATTCACAGGAGGATGCGTGTCAGAACACTCAAAAGAGCTGGGCGCTCAAGGCGAGGCTTGGGCAGAGCAGTTTCTCACTCACCAAGGCTACCAGATCATTGAGCGGAATTGGAGCGGGGCGGGCGGCGAAATCGATCTCATCACTCAGCACGATCAGGGCTTCGTATTTGTAGAAGTTCGCACGCGGGCTCATGATGCGCAGCAGTCAGCATTGGCGACCGTAGACCGAGCCAAACGAGCGCGGATTATCGCTGCTGGCCTGGCCTATTTGGCTCAGCATGACTTGGACGACCCAGCTTGGCGCATCGATTTGGTGGCCATTACTCTGGCGCCATCTGGCAAGGTCCTACGCATCGACCATCTGATGAGCATCACCCAGGCTGACTAAGGCTGGCTCATCTCGACCAATATATCTGCGGGTGATTCTTGATCGCTGAAAATGGTGAAGTTGTCCTCGATGATCGTGATGTAGTCTTCTGCGAAGACATACATCGTGAAGAAGTTTGCGCGCGCCAGCCCTCTTGCCAGGGCAAAGCGCCCTTCGCGATCGGTGATGGCCTGAGTGAGGATGTCTTCTTCGTTCCAGGTGAACTGCGGAGACTCAAACTCGACGTTGAGCACCATGACCAGTGCCCCCGGAATGCCATCTCCGGTCAGGGCATCCACGACCGTTCCGGTAATAAAGACCTCATCCCCCTCTCCTTCGATGCCGCTGGTCGGCTGAGTCCCAGCACCGATTGTCACGGATTGAGAGAACATCGGGCGATTCTCGACCAGGACCTCGACGGCGTAAGACCCTTCCGGCAGTGGGTCATCCGCCGACAGACTGACCCAGAAGTTCTCGCCAACGCTTCCCGCATTCCAGCGCTGCGTCCGACTGGCAACGAGTCGCCCATCCAAGAACCAACGATAGGTCCAGGCGGTGTTCGTCGGCATCAGGTCCCAATCGACAAAGAGGTACAGCGATTGCACGTCCAGGGGCATCACTTGCCCAACCACGCCGTTGGGCTCACCATCGCGCGAGATGTCGCTGGCGATCCGTGCGTTGCTAAAAATGGCAGACTGCCGGTCTGGGGTGGGGGGGCCAGCCAATGTGGTCTCTCCAAAAGCCGCCAATCGATCACCAATCAACAGCTCCACACGATAGCGACCTGCCCGCAGCCCGCCCGAATTGACGGCAATTGAGCGGCTCTGGGCTTGTGGCGGTCCACTCCACACAAAGGTGTTTCGCGAGACCTCAACGGTGTCAAAATACCAGACTTCGGTCCAGGTTTGGCCCTCTGCCATATTCTCAACTTGATACACCGCATCGATCTGGGGAACTTCAGAGGGGAGCACCCGCCCCGTGTTGATCAGATTACCACTGGGGTCAGCGATTCCAAGTCTGATATCACTGAAGATTGGCTCCTCTTCCCTGCCCCCAACAACGATGCTAGCCGATGCTTCAGGCTGGCCAAAAAGATAGATGGTGAATTCGTAGCTGCCATCGGGAATCTGCTGATCCTCAAAGCCAACATACCAAGTGCCATTTCTGCCGCCTCCCCACGAGAGGGGGCCCAGGCTAAATTGGGGCAAATCGGCCCCATCTCGCGAAACGCGGATCTCGTAAGGAATTCCCGTAACCATATTCTGGTAACTGAACGCCATATACAGATTTCGAGCACCACTCGGCAGTTTGGACACCAACCTTGTGACCTGACCTTGTTCGTTGACTGCCGTCGAGAACAGCATTCGCTCAATCAGAGGTGGGTCTATCGGAGGAGCAGGCGGCGTCCCCCGAAAGGTCGCAAGCTCGAATTGGTTGCGCCCAGCTTCAATCATCGGCAAGGCTGGCCGAACTGGGCGGATGGCCGTCACCTCTGCCGGGATGGGCACGCAAGAGTCGCGAAGATCGATCAGGCTGTCACGGTTCGTATCATTGATCGAGATGCACTCTGGACCGCGTTCGCTTCCGTCGGTGCCAGGCATACCAGTAGGAATGCCAACCAATCGCCCATTCAGGTCATAGGCGCCACCACCACTTTTCGTGCCGGGTAGGGGTGTATCGACCCGTAACCAGGACTTATCTCCGCTGGAGCTTTCCGCTGTGATCGCGGTAATCGTCTGTTCAACTGCCTCTACACCGCCAGCACCCAGGCTCGGATAACCAATTGTCGTGAGGGCATTGCCAGGCAATAGCCCCGATGGATCACCGAGCGAAACGAAAGGCAGATTGAGGCTGTTCGGCTCGATTAAACTGCCATCAAGGCTGGCAACTATCCTCATTACAGCCAGATCGAGCTGGTGATCTACTTGCACGATTTGCGCCAGATACTTCGGAACAGGTGGCTCATCAAGCCGGATCGGCAAGGCTACGATAATGCGCTCACCTTGGCAGGGCCCAACCGGATCAGCCAGGTGGGCGTTGGTCAGGATGAGACCATCATTGCTGATCAATGTGCCCGAGCCAGAGCAGGACAAAGCCTGCGTGCCGCTTGCATCGTAGGTTTGCATCAAGAACACTGTTGCTCGCTGCGCATTGACCAAACGCAGATCGTCCAGGCGGTCCTGTGCCTGCGCCGCCGTTAGGCTCAGGCTCATCAAGATGACGATTAGAAGCGCGGTGAGCGTTTTAGTCCGCAATGGGTGGTTCAGCATCATCAGTAACTCAGGCTTGCGAATATATCGAGAAAGGTATCAAATTCGTCTTCAAAGGTCTCAGTGTCGGCCATGTAGGTCAGCACGATCACCCGAGTATTGTCAATAATCACAATATCCAGACCTTCCACCACGACCGGAACGCGCTGAACGAAGGGGTCAGGATCGGTGTCTACGAATGCAAAGTCCATCTCCGTCACCAGGACACCAGCGAGTGTGCTATCCCGCACGGCCAACACCCGATATGCCGACAATTCTGCTGAGCGCTGCAAGGTGAGGCTGTCCAGAATGTTGCGCACGGAGGTGTTATCCGCAGCCGGCACCGTGTCAATGAGGACTTGCGTCTTGAATGGGCGGGCGACCGGATCACGCATCCGGGCCACATAATCGCCTTGCTCATCGACCAACCATTCCGCTGGGTAACGTGCTTCGATCCCTGCCTGACGGTTGCTGTAAAGCCAGGTCGATGAGCTGTCGCGTGCCCGCAATAGCAAGCCGACACTCATGAAGCCAATCACGACGACGATCACCGAGATCGACGCAAAACGGTCACTCTTGGTGACATGACTGATCAACCGTCCGACAGCAGGTGCTTCAGATGTCAGACCTTGCTGCCCTTGAAGACGTGTTGTGCTCGACATGGAACCTAACCGCGCAATCGCAAACGGGCTTTAGTGATCGTGTTTTGCCGTTGCAGCAAACCATATACCGCTCCAAAGGCAATCGTTAGCGCGAGGACATTGACCACAAATCCCGGCCAGGGGCTGAATCCGTCTGTGGTGATATTGAGGCGGATGTTGTTCAATTCGGTCCCCGCATACAGCAGCACACCGCACACTGCTCCTGCCAAAGCCACCCCGCTCGGCAAATAGTAGAAGGGCTGGTTCTCAAATCGGTTGATTCCTAGGAAGTACCCGACAATTAGGCTGGCAGTGGCGAACGGCAAGGCGCGAGTCAATAGGGTCAATCCCCCGCTCAACATGGATAGGCCGCCCCGTTCCAATGCAAAGAGCCCCACCTGCGTTGCCGCGTAGCCCAATCCAGCCGCAGAAGCATACAATACTCCATGCACTCGCAGGCTGAAGCTAGTCGTCCGCCACACGCTGTAGCGCACGATCCCATAGAGCACGAAGGCGTGAAGCATCCCCAGAATCAGGACGTTGGCCACAAAGCGATTTGCGGGCGATGTGGCTGCCAACCTTCCGCCCAACGCCAGAATCTCGTTGGTCAGGGGGCGCACAACGGCTGCGGCCATCAGGCTTCCTAATACGAACAGCGCTGAGACCAAGGACGGTGCCGCCCCGTCTTCACCATCCAATCGCTGTGTGATGAGAATCAACCAACCGATTGAAGGCAGGCCAATCACAAGCGCGTTGGCGAGCAGCCGCGTGGGGCCACTGGGATTAGGTGCCACGGCATTGGCAATAGCGATCGTCCCGACCAGCACGGCAAGTGACAGCAGGATCAGCAATCCAGTTTGCCACAAGGCCGCCAGGTCGTCTGAGAACTGCGAGAGATGCGTTTCGCAGTATAATCTATCGCCATAAACGTGCGGCTCTTCAAGACGTTCGCCGCAGACCAGACAGGTTTGATGTTGCTTGCTCATAGCGGGCATTGTAGCGAGACCCTGCAACGCTTTCAAAATCAGTGTGCTTCTGCAGCCCACCGATCACCTACCGATCTGGGAGATGTTCACCCATGTGGAATGATCATAACAGGCAGTTCACGCCGACCCTGACAGCCTTGATCGCCCTGGCTATTGCGCTCTTAGGAGGGGCTGCCTGCCGGGGTGGGGGGCTTGCCTCTGGAAGCAGTGCAGAGGCCATTATCGTTGGCCTTCCGGTGGAGCCAGCGGGCGTTGATCCACACCTGTTCGCCACAGATGCGCTGGGCACCATCTACCTATCAATCTACGATACACTGCTCGTCCGCGATCCAGATACGCTTGAGTTTCTTCCCTCTCTTGCAAGCGCTTGGACGGTCAGCGAAGACGGGCTGGAAGCAGTCTTCACTCTGCGCGAAGATGTGACCTTTCACGATGGCACCCCCTTCAACGCTGATGCCGTCGTCGCCAACATCGATCGCGTCTTGGGGCTGGGGTCACAGCTTGGTTCCGCA
Source organism: Chloroflexota bacterium (assembly GCA_010092775.1). Classification (GTDB taxonomy): domain Bacteria; phylum Chloroflexota; class Anaerolineae; order Aggregatilineales; family UBA3940; genus TC-71. The sequence continues at coordinate 7,137 of JAADYZ010000232.1, read as the reverse complement.
CGCCCCCTGCTGGGCCCCGTGACAGGTGCAGAAGCCCTAGATGCCTTTGTCGTGCGCGTCACCTTGAGTGAGCCTTATGCCCCTCTGCTCGACGCGCTGAGCCAACCGCAGCTTGGAATGGCTTCTCCCACCGCGCTACGGGCCAACGATCCGCTGACCTATCAATTTCGTCAAGTGGGGACGGGACCTTACCGCGTCCTCACATATGATATCGGTCAGGAACTCCAACTTGAGCGCAATGAAGACTACAATTGGGCACCACCTGTAGTCGCCAATCCTGGGCTGCCAGCGCTTGAGCGCATCACGTTTCGCTTTCTACCCTCCGAAGATGACCAGATCGCCGCGCTGCGCGACCGCAGCGTTGACCTATTGATCGGTGGCACAGCGCTGCTAGCCCAGCAGATTCAGGGTAGCGCAGACTATCGCATAGAGACCTCACCTGCGCTCGGCCAGCCGCGTCAGTTCCTGTTCAACACAGCCCGACCGCCTACCGACCAACTTGCTCTGCGAGAAGCGCTCATTCTGGCCACCGACCGCCAAACCATTGCGCAGACAATCTATCGCGGCTACGTTGGCGTGGCCTTTAGCCCCCTGACGGCTGCCACACCCTTCCACTCAGATATGACTGGTCGCTTTGCCTACGATGTGGTGAATGCCCAAGCCCAACTCAACGCGACTGGCTGGATCGATGAGGATGGCGACGGCTGGCGCGAGGACGCAGCGGGCGAACCGATCCGCGTTGAGATCGTCACAGTCGGGCAGGATCAACTGGCGGATGTCGCCGCACAGCTCCAAACGCAGTGGGAAACTACCCTGAGAATACAGGTCTCTATCCGCCAGGTCGCTTCCGGAGCGATGTTGCGTGAGCTTGCGCAGACCGGCTCCTATAACGTGATCGCCAGCAGCCAGGCTGGCACCGATCCTGTGCTGCTCAACGCGATGTACTATGCAGACGGTGACCTGAATTTCAGCAATGTCAATGACCCGGATCTGGACGCCTTGCTCTACACGGCGACCACCGCGCTTGACCCGGGAGAGCGTTCAGCCCTGCTCAGCCTCGCGCAGGAATACATCATGGTGAACGCTCTGGCACTCCCTCTGACTGAGCAAACGACAATCGTGCTGATCGACTTCGGCCTCAGTGGTGTGCGATTCGACGCATCAGGCCGCCATCTTTACCTGGCCGATCTGGCCTTCGGCTCCTAGTTGTCGGGAGGTTTATCTGACGCAACCACGCCGATTCCCCCACGTAACTGTGACGATCGCCTCTATCTCTATGGTCAGGGTCGCGCTATACTCATGGCGATATGAACCGATTTACTCGCTCAAGCGCAGCAAAGCCACCCATCGCCAGGGGGGTGAGCTTGCTTCTGGCTCTTATACTCTTGTTGCTGATGCCTCCATCGCGCGGCAGCGCACAGGACAGTTTTGATAATCAGGCTCTGTCGCTCTTGCAGGTTTTGTCGCCTGAGGAGCGTATTGGCCAACTCATGCTGGTGACCTATTACGGCGACGACATCGAAGAAGGCTCTGACATCCACAGGCTGGTGCGTGAGTATCGCGTCGGTGGCGTGGTGATCGTCCCAGAAAATGACAATCTCAACGACCTCAGTCCCCTGGCCGACCAGCTTTATGCGATTTCGACCCAACTTCAAGCGACTGCCGGGGATCGTCAACAGGTTCCACCCTCAGGCATTGGGCAAGGCGCCACACCTGCCGGCCCCTATGTACCTCTCTTGATTGGTCTGGAATATCACCAATTTGGTGATCGCTATGTCAACCCCCTCATCGAGGTGACAGGCCTGCCGTCCAGCATGGCCATTGGCGCCACCTGGAACCCTGATCTCGCACAGGAATCCGGGCAAGTGGCTGGCCAAACCCTCGCAGATTTGGGCGTCAACCTCCTACTTGGTCCCTCAGCAGATGTGGTTGAAGAGCCATTACCCTTTGCCAGTGGCGACTTGGGTACGCATGTCTTCAGCGGAGAACCTTTCTGGGCCGGGGAAATGGTTTCTGCTTTCGTCAGTGGTGTGAATCTGGGGAGCCAGAGCCGTGTCCTGGTTGCGCCTCGCCACTTCCCTGGGCATGGTGCCGCTGATCGCATCGCTACCGTCGAACTGCCAACGGTGCGCCGCTCTCTGGATGAACTCACCTTGGTGGACTTGCAGCCCTTCTTCGCCGTGATGGAAGACGGTCCAGACCCTACACGCACTGCCGATGCAGTTGTCACAGGGCACATTCGCTATCAGGGATTTCAAGGAGCTAACCTGCGCCTTGCAACCCGCCCCATCAGCCTGGACCCTGCGGCTCTCCAGCAACTCAGTGAGCTGCCTCAGGTTGCCGCCTGGCGTGAATCTGGCGGTCTCTATATCAGCGATCAACTCGGCGCAGGTGGCGTGAGCCGCCTGTATGACCCATCGGGCCTGGATTTCCGCTCGCGTCAGATTTCGATTGAGGCTTTGCAAGCCGGAAACGATGTACTCTACCTCCGCAATTTCGGCCTACGCCCGCGCTCAGATCAGACGCAAGAGATCATTGAGTCCATTGACTTTCTAGTGAGTCGGTACGAGCAAGATCCAACCTTCCAGGAGCTAGTGGATGCCGCAGTTCTGCGCATCCTGGTGAAGAAGCTTGAGCTTTACGGAGGCAGCTTCGAGCTGGACAACGTGCTGCCACCTGGTGATCCGCCGCAGCAAACCAATCTGTCACCGCAGGTTCCCGTTTCGACGGCCCAACAGTCCTTGACCTTGCTCTCGCCAGACCAAGGCGAACTGATTCCTGCGCCCCAAAGTGGCGAGCGCATCGCCATATTCACCGGTATGCAGTCCAGTCAGATTTGCTCAAGTTGTGACAGCATTCCGATCGTTGAGGTTGGCGTGCTACAGCAGTCGATATTGACCCAGTACGGTCCACAGGGAAGCGACGTCGTCAATTTGGTCGACATCACAAGCTGGTCCTTGGAACAGATCGAAACCTATCTCAATCGTGTTGAGCCCTCCACAATTGACGGACCAACCCCGGAACCTGTTCCGGCAGACATCGCCATCGAAAATGCGGACTGGATTGTGATGCTCATGCAATCGGCTGCTGATGCAGACATCATCAAGCAATTTCTGGCTGACCCGCCCGTTGAGAGTGAGACGCGGATCGTTGTCATGGCCTTGGGAGCACCCTATTATCTCGACTCAACCGAGATCAGCAAGCTCGCGGCGTATTATGGGCTCTATAGCGTCTCTACACCCTTTATCGATATGGCTGCCCGCGCACTCTTTCAGTCGGTTGCTCACGACGGTGCGCCGCCCGTTTCTGTACCTGGCATTGGTTATGATGTGTTTCAGGCCACATCACCCGATCCTGAACAGGTGATTGAAATCTACTACTCGGTTGACAGCCCGACGGATTTATCAGTGACGCCTACACCGAGTCCGGAGGGGGCATCGCCAACGCCCGATTCCGCCTTAACTCCAACGCCTGAAATATCGACCATTGTGTGCATTGGCGACACACTCAGCCTGGCCACAGGCCCAATTCTCGACCGCAACGGAAATGTGGTGCCCGATGGAACCCCTGTCGAGTTTGTTGTGAACTACGTCTCTGAGGGTTTGCGTGCGCCGCAAGTGGTTGAGACCAATCAAGGGGTCGGCCAGACCTCAGTCTTGATGGATAATCTCACGGGGACAATTGAGATAACGGCAGTGACCGGCCAAGCGACCCAATCGAGCCGCTTTCAGCTCAATATCTCTGAGGCATGCGGCCCGATCCAGGCGGTACCCTTGCCTACTGAGACACCTACCCAGGTTGAACCTACCCCCCTTCCAGAGACGCCAACCGTCGAGCCATCACCTGAGCCGCCAGCGGACCTGCCCGACGTCGAGGCTAGTCCACCCAGTGTCCCATCCTTCGTGGATTTCGGTGACCTGTTCCTGTCCTTGTTTGGTCTGTCGGGCTTGGCCTTTGCTGCATTCCTCCTTGGCTTGAGTCTGCGCGGTGGCGGCTATGGACTCCTGTTGGCGCTAGCCACCGTGATTATCGGGTTGGCGGGCTATAACTACTATGCGCTTGAATTGCCTTATGCAGCTTGGTGGCACGCGCGGGTGCCGTCATCATGGGATGCCGCCGTGATTACCTGGACCAGTGGCTTTCTGGGATTCGTGTTGTCGCAGGTGAGCTTGCTGGCTTGGCAGCGTGGCCAGGAGAACGGGGGCGGTCGCTGGTATCTATTGCAGCCCCGGCAGCCCGAATTGCTGGACGAGAGTGATCAGGACGGCCAGCGTGAGCAGGGCGAAAACCCCTAGCCCTAGCACCCAATTGATCCGATCAAAGGCGATCCTGTCATTGGATCGGGGTAGGGCGTATACATCGCCTGTTCCGTGCAGCATGCTCAGCCATTCTTCTACGGACCCCGGTCGGTCATCTGGATGCATACCCATCGCCCACATGATGGCCTTCTCCGTCTGGTTCGACAGCTCCGGATTGATCTGACGAGGACGGCGCAGTGCACCTGGATGCAAAAAGCGTTCCTTGGCTTCAAGCGGTGGCTCATTGGTCGCAAGATGGTATAGCGTGGCCCCAAGCGAGTACAGGTCTGTCCTCGGGTCGGTATGGCCGACGTCGCCGCCGTATTGTTCCAGCGGTGTGTAGAGAACCGTCCCTCGCCCTTGGATGACCGTGATCGTGCGCGTGTCGTCCGGCGTCATGATCTTGACCAACCCGAAATCGACCAGCTTGATTCGACCATCCGGCGTTAACTTGATGTTCGCCGGCTTGATGTCGCGATGGACGACTGGCGGCTCTTGATGATGGAGATAGGTCAGGGCATCACAAAGCTGTTCAGCCCAATTGAGCAGCTCCTTTTCCGGGATGAAACTGTGGTTGCTGCGTTGCTCTTCGATGCGTTGGCGCAAATCGATGCCTGGAATGTAGTCCATCACCAGAAAGTCACGGTCTTGCTCGTCGAAGAAGTCCGAGACCTTAGGCAGGTTCGGATGGTCGAGCCGCGCAAGCACGGTGGCTTCACGGTAGAATTGTTCACGAGCTTGCTGCTGCTGAGTAGGGGACGCATTGACGTCGATTTGAATTTCCTTGATGGCGCAGGTGCGCCCTTCAAGGCGGGTGTCCTCTGCTTTGTAGATGGACCCCATGCCGCCCTGCCCAATAATGCCAATGACCTTGTAGCGGTCTTTGAGAATTGAGAGTGAATCTAGTGGTGGTAGCATGCTCGCTAGCGCGTCTTTCTAAGCATCCAGACCATAAGCCAGGTTGCGCTCAGAAGAGCCTATCTTTTTGGTTATAGTTTGTCAAAACCAGCATTGTGCATTCCCTTTGCGTATCGTTTGGCCACGTTCTTCCTGTGAACTCATGACGCGCGTTGAATAAGATAGAGTTACCGGTGTAGGCTTCTGGTCCAAGTTGGGGCGCATGAGGGCGCAAGCTGCCCACACCAAAGCCAACCCCGAAGGAGTTGTTATGATGGAACAACAAGCAATCGAGCACGGCATCAGTGATATTCCCATATTGATGGTCCTAGATGGCCCCCTGCGTGGTCAGCAATGGGTGATGCGCAACGATGAGGTCATCATCGGGCGCGGAGCACACTGCGATATCGTGATCCCAGAGCGGCGTATTTCGAGGGAACACGTTCGCATCTGGCGTGAGAATAATCACTACTACGTGGCCGACTTAGAGAGCAAAAATGGAACGCATGTCAATGCAGAACCCCTATCTGGGGCGCGACAGATTTCTGAAGGAGACGAAATCCAAATTGCGTTGGCCGTGCGCCTGAAGTTTGTTGGCACAGAGGCGACTGCGCCGCTGGAAGACATCGAAATCCGTGACGGTGAAGTAGGCTTGCGACTGGACGAGCACACCCGCCAGGTCATCGTCGATGGCCATCTGCTCGATCCCCAGTTGTCTCTCTACCAGTACAGGCTGCTGGCGCTCCTCTACGAACGTGCTGGAGGCGTCTGCACCCGCGAGGATGTGACGTCGGCGGTCTGGCCTGAAGACGAGAAGGTCGGCGTTAGTGAGCAGGCCATTGATGCTTTAGTCCGTCGCTTGCGAGACAGACTGGCTGAAGTATCGCCAGAGCATCAGTATATCGTCACCGTGCGTGGTCACGGATTCCGTCTGGAACAGCCGCTCGAAAACTGACTCAACTCATGACAGGCACACTCTCGGCGAACTGAACGTACTCCTTTCGCTCGAGGTGTGTCTCGTCTATCTCCAAGAATTCTAGAACCTCACGGATGGCCTGGGCTTTACGCTCGGCGTCCGTCAATGACCAGGTCTGGCTCTTCAGCTCCAGATAGTATTGCTCCGAAGCTGGGTCAATCATCCGATCGACATTGACATATAATTGGGTGCCCTTGTAGTCGATCATCCAGCGCAAGCGTTCTTTGACAATGCTTCGCTCGGATTCAGGTTGCAGGTATTCACGATAGAAGCGCAGCGGATGTGTCGCCTCGGAGATGTAACGTGAATGCGAAAGCATGATCGCCTTTTCGAAGCTGCGCTCTTTCCGATTCTCGGTCATTGTTAAGCGGGTTCGCACGTTCGTCACGCGGCCCTTGGCATCCAAAAAGTCATCCTCACGGTGGCGTATCCGATACTCCGCCCCTGAACCAAACTCAAAATAGGTATCATACTGCCGGTAATGGCTGTGTTTGAGGATCAACACGTCGGGGTGCTTGAAGAGAGTGTAGGCATCTTCAGGTTTGCCAATCGTCGCCTTGACCTGGATTTCGAAGCTCTCTTCCTGTTGCAGCCCTCCGATGGCGAGCAGCTTGGTTACAGCATCATCTTCACGTTGGAGCAGGAACCGATCGATGCGGCCAGCCAGCTCCTGAGCCTCTAGCACTACAGCATCAATCTCAAGCGTCAACAACGCGCGATCACGGACCAACCAGCGCCCCTCAATCATTACGTCTTGAACGTCACTACTCTTACCAGCATAGATAATCCGTGCATACACTGCATCGTCTGTTCGGTTGAAGTGCGGCCAGTTGTGCAGCCCACTCACGTCGACCACAATGATGTCAGCCCGTTTGCCGACCTCCAGCGAACCGGTGATATGGTCAACGTGCAATACGCGGGCACCCATGATCGTGGCCATTTCCAGAGCGTGCCGGGCGGGTAGGG
>JAADYZ010000231.1 GCA_010092775.1 Chloroflexota bacterium | reverse complement strand
CCTACCGTATCGTGCCCCCAACGCCAATGCCTTTGCTGAACGCTGGGTACGAACAGTCCGCGAAGAATGTCTCGATAAGCTCCTCATTTTCAACCAGCGTCACTTAGGGCAGGTCCTTACCACCTATTCGCACCACTACAACCGATGGCCGCCTCATCAGGGTATCGCGCAACAAACGCCAGTTCCTTCTTCAATCTCATCTGATGGGACCATTCGACGCAAAGAGGTGCTCGCCGGCATCATCAACGAATATCATCGAAGCGGATAATGTTTTTCGGCCCTACGGGCTTTTTGACCCCTCCATGCGCAGATTCCCGCCCAGGCTGAGCGTCAAAATCCACGCTCCAGGCCGCTCCTCCTGCCTATCTCGAATTGTCCGTCATTTTTATTTGCAGCACCTCTCGATGTAGTATCCCCTTTAGCCTTTGCTTATCAATCCGTTTTTTGTCCGACGTTTTTGCAACAGAACCCATTGTAGCCCGCCAGCGAACTTGTCAAGCATTTTGTGCCGTTTTATACTGATCCCTGTTCGCTCGCATTATCCCGGCTTAATGTGAAGCGTACCCGCAATAGAAAAAGCTACTCTCGCTCATCGGCATCATCATGCGCGACTTTCTCCACCAATGCCTCTATGGTAAGATAGCGAAAGTTAAGATATTCCAAGGTGGGAGCAATCGAGTGGACCACAGAAATATTAACCGCCGCACTTTCCTGAAACTCTCAACGGCCATTGCCGCCACTACAGCCCTGCCTTTTGTGCCTGGGTGTACGCCAGCCCGTCAAGAGGCCGATCGCACGGTTGATGTCGCTATCATTGGGGCAGGCTTGGCTGGTTTGACAGCTGCTCGACAACTAGTGGCCCAAGGGATCGAATCGGTCTTGGTGATTGAAGCGCAGGACTATGTAGGTGGGAGACTGCGTGATGTGCAGGTCAACGATACAACGATTATCGAAGCAGGTGGGCAGTTTATCGGCCCACCACAGACTCGTATCCTCGAACTGGCCGCTGAATTAGGCGTCGAGACGTATCGCATCTTTGAGGAGGGTGACGCTGTCTATCATTTAGATGGTGATACCACACGTTTCCCACCCTATGATTTTGCCGTCTTTGGCGAATATGACCGCATTCGCCTGATGCTAGACGGAATGGCACAGACCGTCCCGTTGGGTGCCCCTTGGAACGCGCCGGATGCAGAAATGCTAGACAATATGTCGTTTGGCGATTTCCTCGATGCGAACCTCTCCGACCCTATCGCGCGTGATCTATTCGACATTATATCTTTCTCTATTTTGAATGCCTTCCCACCAGACCTGTCGCTGCTTTACGTACTGTTTTTCATTCATTCCTGTGTAGACATCAATACTCTGGTCGCTACGGAGGGTGGAGCGCAAGATAGCCGCTTTCTCGGCGGTGCCCAACTTGTGCCGATACGGATGGCCGCTGAGCTGGGTGAAGAGCGCGTCCTGCTTCAGTCACCCGTCCGATCCATCCACCATGACGACACTAGCATCCAGATCGTATCCGACCGGGCTGTGGTGGATGCGCAGTATGCAATTGTCGCGATGATGCCTTCCATCATTCGTAACATCACGTTCGAGCCGTCGCTCCCAGACCAGCGGCAAGGCTTAATTGAGAATTGGCCTATCAGCGGTGACTTCAAGGTCAATGTGGTTTATGAGACACCGTTCTGGCGCGAGCAAGGCTTCAGTGGGTTCATCGGCCAGAGCGACCGCGTGGCGGCTAGCTTCGGCTACGATAACTCTCCGCCCGACGCCGATGTCGGCATTTTCGTCACCTGGCCCAATATTGGTGCTGACCCATCGCTGGCTGATCCAGACAATCGCCGTGAAGCTGTCCTGAACAGCATTGCCGCCTATTTTGGTGACCAGGCGCTTGACCCCATTGACTATTTGGAACACGATTGGACCGATAACGAATGGATACCCGCCTGCGTTTCGCCCGTGGGTGAGGGGCTGTTGACGCAGTACGGCCCCGCCCTGCTTCAACCAGTGGGCCGCATTCATTGGGCAGGTACGGAAACTTCGCCAATCTGGAACGGCTATATGGAGGGCGCAGTCCGCTCGGGTGACCGCGTGGCTGAAGAAGTCGCCGCCCTCATACTCGCCAACCGTTAACACGTCCGAACATCAAGCAAGCAGGCTCATACGATCTATGGCTCAACCCAAATACCCTCGTCTCAAGAGTCGTTATCATGTCGAAGTACTAGACTCCGAACATGTCTTCTTGATGACGGAACATGGTCACTACGTCCTCAAGGGTTCAATTTTTATCAAGATGCTGCCTTTGTTGGACGGCATGCATACTCCGCAAGATATCGTGCACGCGCTGAGTGGTCAAGCCTCCCCGATGCAGGTCATGTATGCGCTGTCCCATTTGGTGCGCAGCGGCTATCTCGCCGAAGGTGTACCTGAGACCGACAAAGGCGCCGCCGCCTATTGGGAGTCGCTTGACCAAGACGCTCTCACCTCCCAGGCGCGATTGACACAAGCCAGGGTTTCATTGGGGGCCTATGGCGATGTGTCAACAAATGGCGTAGCTACGGCCTTAGGGCAATTAGGTATAGATGTTGCAGAGGGCGCAGATTTCTGCGTAGTTTTGGTCAATGATTATCTGCATCCGGACTTACGTCGCATCAATCGTGATGCACTTAAACGCGACACACCTTGGATGTTGGCCAAACCAGTGGGCACAACAGTCTGGATTGGGCCGATATTTGTCCCCAATCAGACGGGCTGCTGGGAGTGCTTATTCAATCGGCTGCACGGTAATCGGGAGATTGAAGCTTTTCTTCAGCGCCAACTCGACCGAACAGACCCATTCCCTGTGTCAATCGCACAACTCCCAACAACCGTTGCGATGGCCGATCAGCTCATCGCGACGGAAGTAGCCAAGTGGTTGGTTCATCCGGAAGGCCAGCAACTGGCTGGGCAGATCGTCACTCTCGATACCGATACGCTTGAGCTACAGCGCCATAAGCTCGTTCGACGCCCCCAGTGTCTCGCCTGCGGCGAGCCGATCTATCAGAATCCAGAGCATCCCAAACCCATCAAACTCCAGAGCTGCATCAAGGCTTTTACAACCGATGGCGGCCACCGGATCACAACGCCTGAGGCAATGTTGGAGCGCTTCGATCATCACATCAGCGGGATTACCGGCGTTATCAGCAGCTTGTCCCCTGTGATCGAAGTGGAGAACATCGTCTACATTTACGGTTCAATGCACAACTTCGCCCTCAACTATTCTCGCTGGGAGGATCTACGCCGCAGTTTGCGCTGGCGCAGCGGTGGCAAAGGGCTGACACGCAATCAGTCCAGGGCGAGCGCATTGGGTGAATCATTGGAGCGCTATTCTGGCATCATTCAGGGCTATGAATACACTGAGAAGGCCAGCTACAATGAACTGGCCGACCGGGCTATCCACCCTAATAAAGCCATGTTGATCAGTGACAAGCAGTATGCGGAGCGCGATCAGATCAACCATCTCGAATATCGCTTTCACTATGTTCCCGTACCTATGGATCCCGATGAACAAACCGATTGGACGCCGGTCTGGTCGCTCACCGAGCAGGGATTTAAGCTCATCCCGACGGCTTACTGCTACTACAATTATTGGCCAGCCACCCGCTTTCGGGATGCCTTTTGCTGGGCCGACTCGAACGGCAACGCCTCCGGCAGTACGCTTGAGGAAGCCATTTTGCAGGCTCTGATGGAACTGGTCGAACGCGATTGCGTCGGCGTGTGGTGGTACAATCGTTTACAGCGCCCCATGATTGACCTTGAGAGTTTTGGCGATCCGCGCTTTCTCGCCGTCCGCGATCACTACGCATCGATTAACCGTGACATCTGGCTGCTCGACATCAGTTCCGATCTTAACATCCCCGTCATCGCCGCGATCTCTCGCCAGACGGATGGCCCAGGCGATCAAATCTTGCTGGGCTATGGTGCCCATTTTGACCCGAAGATTGCAGCCTCCCGTGCGCTCACAGAAATGTCTGAGCTATTGGGGGCATTGTCCATCGAATACGAAGGGGAAGACCCTTTGGAGTTCGACGATCCGAATATGACTAATTGGATGAGGACGGCGACCATCGATGAACAATTCTATCTCAAGCCGAATCCAGATTTACCGGTCCGCCGCTACCAAGATTTTCCCAAGCGTTGGACTGCCGATCTGCGAGACGATGTGCAGATGTGTGTGGATATTTTGCGTGAGGCCGACCTTGAAACGTTCGTGTTAGATCAAACCCGCCCAGATATCGGGCTGAACGTGGTCAAGTGTATTGTGCCCGGCTTGTGCCATTTCTGGGCGCGTTTTGCCCCTGGTCGTCTTTACGATGTGCCAGTCAATTTGGGATGGCTCGAAACAGCGACACTCGAAGAAGATCTCAACCCTATCCCTATGTTTTTCTAGGCGGTGACGATGGCGGTACACATCACATTGCGCCTTCATCCGGAGGCCCATCTCATCCCCGGCGAGGAGCCAGGGACCTTGCACATTGAGCGAGATATGTTTCGCTATTCGCTTAAGGGTTTAGGCTCGGGTGGGCAGGCTGTCCTACAAACCCTAGCCACCCAAGACGTTGACCATGACGTCCTGAATAAAATGGTGGCCGCGAAAGATGGGATGCCTGGCGTCTTTGCGTTTATGCCTAACCTGTCTAAGCTAATCAATGCAGGGGTGATCGTTCACACCCTCTATCACAATAAGCAGCCATTGGTTCGCCTGCGCCCATTGAGCAGCCACTATCAGTTTCTTAGTCGGACGCCTGACGCTGAACAGCGCTTTATCCTCTCGCGGTTTGCCGTCATCCGCCGGGATGGAGAGACGCTATCCTTGACTACCCCTCTAAGTGCTGCCGCGCTTGACCTACTCCAGCCATCTTGCCTTGCGGCCATTGGGCAGTTTCAGTCGGCGGTCAGCCTGGATGATCTCATTCAAAGTGAAACGACCCATTTAGCCAAAGATACCTTGACCACGTTGATGCAATTCTTGTTGACGGCTCAAGCGCTATCCCTGGTGATTGATGGCCAACCACAAGAGGATCAAGATCGATACTTACGCCAGTGGGATGCTCATAATCTTTACTTCCACAGCCAGACGCGCTTAGGTCGGGCACATGATGTCTATGGTATGAGCTATCGCTTCTTGGGTGAGATTGAGCAAGCACCAGTATTCAAGGACAAAGTACCCGAAGCGACGAACATCATCCCTCTCTATATTCCTAATCTGGATGACGCTGTAAAAGAAGATCGCCCTTTTGCAGACGTTGTAGAGAGTCGTCAATCAAGGCCACAGCATGCTGAGTCACCGATCACAATCGAGCAGGTAGGTGAGTTTCTGTATCGCTCAGCACGCTCACGCCATACCTTCTCTTTTGATGTAGAGGCAAACAGCGTGATTGAGACGGTCTATCACAGCAATCGCCCTTACCCGAATGGCGGTGCCAGTTATGAGATCGAGTTGTACCTCAGTGTGAGCGCCTGCCAAGGGCTTGAACCAGGTTTTTATCACTATCAGCCCGAACAGCATTATCTGGTTCACCTCTCTGGAATAACACATGATGTCCGCGCCATCTTGTGGCAAGCACAGCGAGCTTGGCTGCCACAAGATGACGGCTCGCTGCCCCAGGTGCTCATCACCTACGGCGCACGCTTTGCCCGGATCAACTGGAAATACCAATCCATTGCTTATGCGTTGACGCTCAAGAACGTTGGTGTTCTGATGCAGACCATGAGCCTGGTTGCTGAGGCGCTTGGGTTAGCAGGTTGCCCAATCGGCGGCGGCAATGCAGATGTCTTTGCCCACGCGATTGGGGCCGACTATAGTGAGGAAAGCTCAGTTGGGGAATTCTTATTGGGGTCGCGCGTAAAAACATAAATCCCCATATGGGGGATTTGCACATCATCCTGCTTCCTTCCTGGGAGTTAGTTCGCAGCAACACCACAGCAAGAACTTGATGAGCAACTGCAGCACTTCCCACCAGAAACGTATTCGAGCTGTTCATCCGTCAGTTCGGTACCGAAAAGCTCTTCGCCGGCCGTCTTGACATCTTCGGATGTAAACTCGTAGCCCTTTTCTTTGCCGTAGGCGACCAGAGCATCTCCATCCCAATCGCCAGACTCATAGTTGAACGCTTCCATCAATTTGCCGACTTCAGTTTGGTTGGAGTCGATGCTGTTCAGGAACTCTTTTGCAGCAGCTAATGACATGAGAGAAATCCCCTTTCAAAGAAGCACATCGTATGTAGTTGACGATAATCTACATGATTCTAATAGAGAGCGCAACTTGGTGCACGCCTTCACAAGGTGACTAACCGACAACTAATAACATCCCGACCTGGGATGTTAATCGACTACTATTGAGCATTTAGGCGTGTTAGTTGGCTGCCACTCCGCAACAGGAACTTGACGAGCAGCAGCAGCACGCCCCACCCGACACATATTCAAGTTGTTCGTCCGTGAGTTCGTCCCCAAATAGATCTTCGCCAGCGGTCTTTACTTCGTCGGCGGTAAAGTCAAAGCCTTGTTCCTTACCATAGGCAACTAGTGCTTCACCATCCCATTGACCAGTTTCATAATTGAAAGCATCCATCAACTTGCTGACCTCAGTACGGTTGGCATCAATGCTATTTAAGAAATCTTTTGCGGCAGCTAATGACATGAAGAATTCCTCATTCCTGGCTAGATGTTTCGTTAGCATCAGCACCATATACCGGAATTAAAGATTGTGCAAGATGGTGCGGTTTTTCACATTAGTCGTCACGGTGCGCCACGACCATCTCGAAAAAGCCACCATCTTTGATGTTCAATACATCATCATAATGTTGTTTGATCAGATCATGAAACTTCAGTACGGTATTGGCTACGATGATCAACAGCCCACCTGAGGTGAGAAGCTGCCGCGTGCGTGGGGCAAATGCTGCCATGAAGTCTGTGCTTTCAGTGTAAGCATCATAATAGGGAGGCACACAGAAGATCACATCAAACGGCTCATATGATGAAAAATCACCACTGACCAAATCTTCAGCCAGCACGATTCCCTCTGGCACACCGAGTTGGGTACATCGTACCGCCATCAAATTCTTATCCACCCAGACGGTTCGGCGCGGCTGGCACAAGTCGCGCATCACCATGCCTAGTAGGCCATACCCACATCCGGCATCCATAATGGTGCCACCTTGGGGGAGAGACACCTCACGAATGTGGTCGAGAAAGTACTGTGGGCCAGGGTCAATTTTGTGCCAGCTAAAGATGCCAGGCTGTGTATACACTTGATACAGTCGATCATATACATGATAAGTGCGTGGTTGAGGTTGCCAAAACTGATGCCATTCTTCGGGAACATCCGCCGAGCTTATTTCGACAATCTGATAGATGATGTGATCCCAGGTCTCCTCAAACACTTCCACGGCAGAGAACACCGCCAGCTTACGCAGCAACGACAAGCCCCCAAGGCGTGGATTGCCACCAATCAGAAGCCGACCATCTGGTGCCAGACGTTGCAGGCAGACGGCTGCCGTGCCCATCGCAAAACTTGGCGAAACAGGAATCTGCAGCACGCCAAAACTGTAACCGGCTTCCTGAGGAAATACGCTATCGAGAACACGAACCACTGGATGATCCGCAAATGTGTTGCGCAGGTGTGCGAGGACAACCGCATCAGGATGAAACACATCGACCGCCTCGGCCCCTGTTTGCGCCAAAGTGGTGATCAGATCGCTGTCATTCAAGTGGATGGTAAAGACGCGGCCACTCAACTCAGCAGGTAAATGCCGCAAGAAATGCTCTTTAAAAGAGGGCACAGCTAAACTATCTGCCGCCTGGCGAGGTCGCTAAAGACTCCCTTTTGCTTGATCAACTCATCGTACTTGCCCTGTTCGACCAACACCCCTTTGTTGAGAACGAGGATTCGGTCTGCATTCATAATAGTGCTGAGGCGATGGGCAATCACAATGCGGGTGGCATCAAGCCGTTCCAGGCTCTCACTCACAATTGCTTGGGTTTTATTATCTAACGCGCTTGTAGCTTCATCAAAGAATACGATACGCGGTTTCGTGACGATAGCGCGAGCGATCATGAGGCGTTGGCGCTGCCCACCCGAAAGGGTGCTACCTCCTTCAGAAACAACTGTGTACATCTCCATTGGCATCTGACGTACATCATCGGCGAAGCCCGCCATCTCGGCTGCTTCCCAGGCATCATCCATCGTCAACTGATTAGCCCCAATGATGTTGGTGAAAATATCACTGCCCGACATCACCTGACTGTTTTGCAGAACCACCCCAATCTGCTGCCGTACCGCTCGAATATCGAGTTCCGACAACTCCTGACCATCATACAAGATCGAGCCGGAACTTACCTTCTCGAAGCCAAGCATCAAACGGAACAAGGTCGATTTGCCGCTGCCAGACGAACCAACAATGGCGACAAACTCACCTGGGTTAATACGGAACGATACATCGTCCAAAACGAGCGGCCCTTCGGCGTCATAGCGAAAGGAAACATGATTCACTTCGATCAAACCGCGTAACTCACCGGGTGGATATTTGTTGTCTTCGATCTCGGCTGCCGCCTCCAAGATCGGGACCATGCGCTCGTAGATTGGGACCATTGCCAACAGAATAATGAAAGCGATACTGAGATTCAACCCAGCAGTAAGGAATTGGGTGAAAGCCAGGTTGAAGGCTAGGAAGTCCCCCACCGTCAGGGTGATTGAAGATGAAAAGGCAATCAGCGCAAAGATAACCATCAACGCGATGATGGGATACATCTGAGTGAAGACGAGCAAGCGATTCTGAATGATGCGCGCGCGGTACATCGACCGGCGGAGTTCGCTAAAGCGCTCCGCCCAAACAGAGAACACTCGATTTTCAACCCCTGCAACTCGGAACTTAGCGATGCCATTGATGAACTGCAAAATCAGGCCGGAGATTTTGCCACGCAGCTTAGTCGCTGTGCGCAACTCCATGACCTGCCAATAACCGATCAGACCTGTTACCCCGCTTGCGATGAGTACCAAAACCAGGGCAGCCAGCCCTAATGGGATGCTGTAGTAGAATAGCAGCAGCAAATTGAACACTGAGAACATACCGAGCAGAATGGCATTCGTCACGGACTCTGATAGGTTTTGGCGGATGATGCGCAAGCTCATCGCCCGGTTACCAAGGTCGCCAGCAGTATATTGGCGGAAAAATTGGATCGGCAGGTTCAGCAAGCGATCCCAAACACCAGCCAAAATTGAGGCATCCAACTTGGATTCGATACGCAAGAACGAGAACAATAGCGCCAACTGAAACAAGGTCGATGCGATGGTAATTCCGACTAAAATCCCGCCTACACGCAGCAGTTGCGCTTGATCCCCTCTTGGAATGTACAGATCGAAGATCAGGCCGGAGACCACTGGGGTAATCACTTGCAGCAGTCCAACGACGACCCCGATGAGCAAGACGAGCCACAAGTCTCGGCGGACACCCTGCAAGCCAAACGTCACTAGATCGCCCAGCTTTAGAGGATGATTAGGAAAAGGACGATAGAAAGTATGGCCAAAATAGTAAAGCGTTTGGGCCACATCTTGATCAACCGCCTGACGAACGCCTGTAACCGGGTCGATCAGTTCGTAACTATTGACTGATGACGGCAAAAGCGCGACGGGAGTTCGCCCTTCATAGCGATAGGCCACAATCGGTCCAGCATCTTTCTTCCACCATTCTCCGCGCAAGGCAACTTGGCGAGTGCGGACCTTGGATGCCGCAGCAATATCCAGAATGCGGTTACGGTTTCCTCGTGTAAAGCTGCCCTCTTTGGGTGTTTGGACAATGATCCCACTGGCGTTTCCCACAAGCTTGGCCGCTTGCAGTAGCGCGTCCTCCGTCTCATCTAAGATGAAGGGCGTTTCACCCTCATGGGTAAGAGTGGTAGCAATATCGTGCAGGGTGCTTTCTAACTGTGCTTGATCGGCTACAGTTCGGGCCGCAATTTGTTCCCGCTCTAGCCGCTCACTCTGGCTTCTTAAATGCTGTAAATAGACGACAAAGAAGGTATGAAAGCCGTCTAGCGCTTGCCAGGGACCATCTACATCGGTAAGCGTATCCAGTGTGGAAATGGCTTCGACCTGGCTTTCTTCCTCAGCGGTAATCCACGTATAACGCGACACAGGGAGCAAGTCATCGCGAGGGGCAATCAGAACTTCGGGTTTCCCCAGGAACCGCACCCGTCCCGTATCTATGTTCACCCAGGTAACGCGGCGACGTGGCCGGGCGACTTCGTGAGGTTGGAGGGTGATTTGTACACCGTCTTGCAGGCGTGTGTACAGTTTGGGTGAGCTTTCTAACTGGCTCAAACCATGCGAAACGTTTCTGACCCATTGATTTACAAAACGCACGATGAAGGGGGTAAAGTCAGGATCGTGGATGTATTTCTCCAACCGTTGTCGATCTAACTTGACCACCTCAGCTTGGTTGAGGTTACTCACCAGGATGCCAAGATTGGAGTGTGTTAGGTCTTGGCCAAACAGCATATCGCCTTGCTGCGCACGGAACAGATGGCTGCGATAGCCGACCGGTTGACCGTCTGCGACCTCTAGATAGAATAGGTCGACCTCGCCCGCATATACCAGCCAGACGGTATTCGGATTATCCAAGAGGAAAAACTGATTGACACCAAGCTGCTGTGACTTACCCTCTCGATAATATAGGCGGATGAGCAGTAACTCCCACGGTCCGGCTGCACCCTCGATATGCGTACTCGTATCCGAGTTTTCAAACTGGCCGGTATCCGATAAGTCTTGATCCATTGGATTTCCCCTTAAGCGGGTTTGGAAAACTTGCCGGTGTCCAGGCGGTCGAAGATGGTGTTCAAAATGTCTTCAGCGTCTTCGCCGCTGTCTTCCGCTTTAATGAGCTGGGCATAAGGCCCCTCAGCATTGATCATCTCATCGTGAGTACCGCGCTGCACAATGCGCCCTTTGTCAAAGACGATGATCTCATCGCAATCGCGGATTGTACTCAGCCGATGGGCGACTATGATGCACGTACAGCCACGACGCCGTAGATTGTCGTCGATCACCTTCTCTGTGATCGGATCCAGCGCACTGGTCGCTTCATCCATGATCAAAATAGTTGGGTTGATGACCAGGGAGCGGGCAATTTCAAGGCGCTGCTTTTGGCCCCCGCTGTAGTTGCGCCCCCCTTCAGAGACAATCGACTCGTATCCGCCGGAGCGCTGTACGATGTCGCTGTGAATGGCGGCGTCTTTGGCCGCCTGAATTACATGCTGAATGGGGATTGTTTTGTCCCACATAGTCAGGTTTTCGCGCACACTTCCTGAAAACATGAAAATATCTTGATCAACCATCGCCAATGAGTTGTTCATAACGTGGCGAGGAATCTCATCTCGTCTGCGTCCATCAAAGAAGATGTCGCCCTCCCAGGTTTCATAAAGGCCAGCGATGACTTTAGCCAATGTCGATTTACCGCTGCCCGAACTGCCCACAAAGGCCACTCGGTTACCTGGCGTAAGCGATAGGCTGATATTTTTGAGTAAAGGATCACCCAAGCGGCTGTATCCGAATGTCACATTGCGCAGTTCAATGTATCCAGCCAGCTTGAGGTCATCGTCCGCGCCGTACACCTGCATGTCCACGCCTGAATCACGTTCATAGCGCAAAACATCATCAAGCATATCGAGGTCGCCTTCGGCCTCTTGCAGCCGCGCCCCCACATTGACTAGATCGTTTACTGGTGTCAGGAAGGCCAGCATCAAAGCTTGGAATGCCGCCAGCATACCGACGGTTAATTCACCCTGGATGACCCGAATACCGCCGATGACGAGTATGGCGGTGACGCTCAGGTTCGTCAACATCAACGGGATCACCGACAGAATCTTCGAATAGACCCCTAGCGTTTGCTCAGCGTTGACCGTTTTGGCGTGGTGCCCGGCCCACTTCGAGAAGAAATCCGACTCCGAGCCAGTTGCCTTCAGGGTTTCGATGATTTGGAGGCCGTTCATCGCCGCCCCCATAATGGCGTTTTCTTCAATCAACAGGCGGCGGTTGGCGTCCCGCCGGAGGCGGGAGAAGTAGCCCAGAGCGACCAGATTTAGCGCGACAATAGAAATCCCGATTACCGTCAACAGCATATCATACTGAAGCATCAAGATGCTGTAAAAGCCAAGCATCACGATGCCAATCATATTCGTAGCCAGTTCACCCGATAACAACTCCGATACGCGGTCGTTGATCTCTATGCGCTTGGTCAGGTCTCCAGAATAGCGTTGTGTAAAAAAAACCATCGGCAAGCGGAGAATATGCCAGAAAAACTTGGTTGACATATTCAAGGCTAGTTTGGTTTCTAAGCGGGATAGGAAACGTTGTTGTAACCACGTAAGAAGCGCCATAAATAAAACAGAAGCCCCCATCGCCGCCAAGAGAGCAAGGATCCAATCGCGATTGAGCACCAAAATATCGTCAACAAAAATGCGGGAGAAGGATGGGACAATCAGATTGATAACAACCAATAATAGACTTGCCAGGACCACAAAGGCCACCCCCCACCATGAGCCTCTCAACCGGGGGATTAGCATTTGGGCTAGCGAGTCTTTCTTACCACCTTTTTCGAAATCATCTGTTTTGTTGAACTCTAAAACGATGCCTGTAAACGAGAGATCAAATTCGTCGTAGGTGATCTTCAGACGACCCTGGGCAGGATCGTTAATGTAAACCCATTTCTGGCTAAAGCCTTCTAACACCACAAAGTGGTTGAAGTTCCAAAACAGAATCATCGGCAAAGTCATCTTGAACAGGTCAGCCGTCTTTTTGCGATAACCCTTCGCACTTAACCCATAACGACGGGCGGCTTTGTTGATGTTGCTGGCCTTACTCCCATCACGAGACACACCGCACTCAACGCGCAACTGCTCTAAAGACACGATCCGCCCGTAATACCCCAGGACCATTCCCAGGCAGGCGGCCCCACACTCAACTGCCTCGATTTGTAGTACGGTCGGAGTCTTGACTCGTCGATTGGGCGGACGGCGTTCTTCTGCCACAAAGTTACTCCATTACTCCAAACCTAAAATCGGGATAACGCGCTCAATTGGGCGTTGTTCATCGATGACGATACTGATCGTGGCGACAACTCCCACGCGCAAGGGGTCGCGTGGACCACGACCGATCGACCACTGATACCCGCTCGGTGCGCCTTCATCTTCAATCAGACCGATTCGCACAGCGAGTACAGGGCTGCCATCCTCGGAAAAGGACTCGGCCAGCACATCATTGGCTGGAAATCGCCCAACTGTTAAGACTTCCCCGTGCAAGAACCCAAACTCTTGCTGCGGAATGTTGAGCGGCTGAATCTCGACAGGCATCCCTGGACGGATGCCGCGCGCTTCAAAAACAGAGACAAAAGCGATCACTTCGATGTCGTTTTCAGGGGGTTGTCGCTGCTCGATTATTTCGACCAAAAGGGTAGCCACATCAACTTGGTCGCCAGAGCTAACATCAATGCGAGCAACTAAACCAGACAGCGGACTAAGGACATCAATGAGTTCGCCATCTTCGCTTTCGATCTGCAAAAGAATCTGGCCTGGGGTCACAATCTGCCCCACCTCGACCAGAACCTGATCGATACTACCGGATGTTTCGCTGATCACTAAAGTTGTTTCATCTACCTGGGTGCCTGTTGACAATAAGATTCCTTGTGCGCTCACCGTAATGGGGATGCGTTCAAAGATCGACCAGCTAAGGGCCAACGCAAGCAGAACACCAGTACCCAGCAAGACCAGCCAAGATTGTGGTAAGGTCACTTCCATCAATGTATCGAGCTGCTCAGGAGTAGACAGACGCTCCAAAGCAGACTTGCGGAAAAGGCTCTCTTTATCCATGTCGTACTAGCTCTCTTCGGTGACGCTATTGACTTGGCATACTCATGATGCGCTTGGTCAGGTATTCTATCCGCTTTCCAACGAGATAAGCATTATCAAGAATGAGATGCTCTAGCTCATGCTCAGCAATACCACGAGAGGTAAAGGGGATGTCGGAACTCAAGAGTGGTGTAGGGTCTTCTAACTTAAACGTCAAGAACAAAGCCAAGCCTCGATATAAACGGGATGCAAAACCAGCATCTTGCGCTAATTTAACTTGTAACGGGTAGTGTGGAATCTCTAGCAATGTACTGTGACGTGTAGCGACGATTACCGCTTGCGGCTTGCGCGGGTCCAGCAAGCCGAATTCTCCTACTAATGCCCCTGAATGGATCTGTGATAACTCACGATTGGCGGCGCTGCGCACCACGAGTGCGCCATCAGCAAGAAAATAGAGAGAATTTAGTGGTTCCCCAGGTTGTATCAGTTGTTGGTCCGGTATGAGGTAGCGAGGTTGACCAGCGCTCAACAGCCATTCGGCGTCTTCATCTCTTAACTGACTAAGAATCACAAGTGATTTTTCCACGATAGACCCCGCCTTTGATACCTAGTTCAAACAAAAGTATATAGGAATGGAATTATACCTGCAAAGTTGTGTCAATTTGTGGGGTCCGCTTTCAGAATAAAATTGATTGTGTTGCAAAAATAGTATACAAGAATTAAGGTAGTCTCCCTAAATAGAGCGGGTAGGAACAGGAATGCACAACAGGGTACCATCCCCGGGAACACGGGATAATTCGACCAGCCCCATAATCCGCATG
>JAADYZ010000230.1 GCA_010092775.1 Chloroflexota bacterium | reverse complement strand
GTCGGCACGCTCTAGCCCGGCGACCGGTACCGCATGGGTGAGCATATAGCCCAACACATGCCGGACAAAGGGCAAGGGCAGATCATCGCGCAGTTCACCGCGCTGGTAGGCAGCCTCAACCAGTTGATCGATCTGAGTGTTATCTTGAAAGTTAAAGGCTTCCAGAGCTTGCTGGTAGATAGGATTGCCTTGCTCGCGGATGAAGCTTTCCGAAAACTGGTTGATGACGGGGTATGCTCGAGCGAACGCCAACCCATAGCGTAGCTGCGTGCGCAGGATACCAAATAGGTCTTGGTGGAAGTCCTCCGGCTGCATCACCGTAGCCAGAAAGGCGCGCTTCCGCTCGATCAAGATACCGATCAGCGCCAGATAGAGGCCGGCCTTGTTCTTGAAGTGATAGTAGAACTGGCCTTTGCTCATCCCGGCGGTTTTCAGGATGCGGTTGATTGACGCCTGATCGTAGCCATAGGCAATGAACTCTGCCAGTGCAGCGTCGAGCAGGGCCTGACTATGTTCAAACTCAGTGGAGAAGACATCTCGGTTTTCATCCATATCGGTATCTTAGACTAGTTGGTCTAGACTGTCAAGTCTAATCGGGCTAGCCGTATCCTTCCTGTAAGGTGATCCACGTTATGTGGGTTTCCGGGCGATGGCCATCAACTCGTATTCATCCAACTCGACGGGGCGAATCCCCCAGTTGCCTGCAGTCCCGCCGCCGATGTGCTGCACCTCAAAGCCGGTGACTTCAAGCATCAGGTGCAGTTCAGGGATCACAAAGCCGCGTTCGCGTGCTACGATTTCGACCCGCTGGTCACCTTCGCCGGTCTCCATCATGCTTCTTTCGGTGAGGGTGGCCGGATCAAAAGCACCTGCCTCAACGTCTGCTTGCTGGTACAGTCGGATGTGGCGCATTGCATTTAGCACGGTGAGCATCAACAAGCCGCCCGGCCTGAGCGCGTTGTACAGGTTGCGCAGGATGGTCAGATCGTGCGTGTGCGGGTCGCCGCTGTAGCCGATCAAACCGAGCGCCCCTTCGCACACCCCGTAGACGCGATCGAAAAGTGTATCGGTGGTGTATTGCGTGGCATCGGCCTGTTCAAAGGTGACGGTGCTCAGGCCTTCCGCTTCAGCGATTTGACGGCCCTGATCTAGCATCCCATCGGACAGATCGACCCCTGTGACCTGGTAACCGCGCCGCGCCAGTTCGAGCGCGTGGCGCCCGGTACCACAGCCCATATCCAGAATGCGCTGGTCGCTCGTTAGCTTGAGGTGTTCGATCAAGAAATCAACTTCGGCCAGGGTGCCGGTAACAAACGGCTCGTCCATGTATTTGTCGGCGTGCTGATCAAAGAATCGTTTCCAGTCGTTGGACTCTGTCATTGAGTTGGCTCCTGTTGGGTGATGTGGCTCAGGTGACAAGAGTACCTGACGATCTTCGCGGCCACAATAGTCCCCGATAGAAAACAGCGCCCACCATCTGTAAACTCAGATCAAGCCACTACGCTATTTTCTGGGGAGGAAGAGCTATGGCGCAGGGGATCAGCATTAATAACCGCTATCGGCTGCTTGAGCAGATTGGTGAAGGCGGCATGGGGGCGGTCTTCAAGGCCCATGATCGGCTGGAGAAGCAGGATGTGGCGCTCAAGCAGGTGCAACTGTCTCCATATGAGTTGGCCTTTGCCTCCAAGCCTGGCACAGATGACACTGGAAAGCTGCGCTCTGCCCTCGCGCGTGAGTTCCGCATCTTGGCCGGGCTGCGCCACCCTTACATCGTCAGTGTGCTGGACTACGGCTTCGATGAGAAGCAGGTCCCCTACTACACGATGGACTTCATCGAGCAGGCCCAGACGATCACCGACTACGCGGCTGGGCGCTCCGATGAGGAGAAGGTCAGGCTGTTGATTCATAGCCTGGAGGCCCTGACCTACTTGCACCGCCGGAGGATCATCCATCGCGATCTCAAGCCAAGCAACATCCTGGTCAAGCCAGATGGCAGCGTTCAGGTGATGGACTTTGGCATCTCCAGGTCGGAGCAGAGCGATTCCGACAGCACAGATGAGGGGACTTTGGTGGGCACCTTTGCCTACATGGCTCCCGAACTCTACGTCCAGGAAAAGGCCAGCGTCGCATCCGATCTCTACGCCCTGGGGGTGATCGCCTATCAAGTCTTTGTCGGCCAGATGCCTTACCCATCAAAGAACATCGGGGCCACGATCGCCAGCATTCTCAACCAAAAACCCGACACCAATATGCTGGAGAACGAAGCCCAGGCGGCCTGGCTCCAACGCCTTCTGAACAAGAATCCCCAAGCCCGCTACCCCGATGCCCACAGCGCATTGATCGGCTTGTGCCAGGCCATGGACGTTCCGCTGCCACCGGAGTCTCAGCAGGTCCGCGAGAGCTTCTTGCAGGCCAGTACCTTTGTCGGGCGCGAGGCCGAGTTAGGGCAATTGACGGATGCGTTGAAGACACTGGACACCAAGAATGCCTTCTTCCTCATTGGTGGTGAAAGTGGGGTGGGCAAATCGCGCTTGCTGGATGAAGTCCGCATTCAAGCCCTGGTCAAGGGGGTCACCGTGTTGCGTGGGCAGGCGGTGGAAGGGGGCGGCTTGCCTTTCCAGCTATGGCGGGACATCGTGCGCAGACTGCTGCTGCTAGTCAACGTCAACAATTTACAGGCTGGCATTCTGAAAGACCTGGTGCCGGATGTGAGTGATTTGCTCGGACGGGGCATCCCCGATGCGCCAGAATTGACTGGGTCTGCGCAGCAACAGCGCATTGTCCTGGCGATTGTCGATTTGCTGCGGGGTTTGCAGCAACCGATCTTGTTGCTGTTGGAAGATGTGCAATGGGCAGTGCAGAGCCTGGCCCCCTTGAAGCAAATTCTGTTGGTGCGCGAGCAGTTGCCCAAGCTAATGATCATTGCCAGCTATCGGGCGGATGAAGCCCCCAAT
Source organism: Chloroflexota bacterium (assembly GCA_010092775.1). GTDB lineage: Bacteria > Chloroflexota > Anaerolineae > Aggregatilineales > UBA3940 > TC-71. The sequence continues at coordinate 1,896 of JAADYZ010000230.1, read as the reverse complement.
CTAGCCGAAACGCTGGCAGATATGACTACCATCGCGCTCGAACGTCTGAATGAGCGGCTAGTGGGTGAATTGAGTGCGGCCATGTTGGGCGATGCAGGGGCCGATGAAGAGATTATCCGGCTGCTTCATCGGGAAAGCGAAGGGAACACCTTCTTTATTGTTGAGACCGTGCGGGCGATGGCAGAGGAGAGTGGCGGTTTACAAAAGGTGAGCCGGACCACACTAACCGATGGAGTCTTGACAGGTGGTATGCAAGCCATCACCCGCCGCCGCCTGAACAAAGTTGATGCTCAATATGCAGAGATACAAAGGCTTGCGGCGGTTATCGGGCGTGAGATTGACGCACAACTGCTGGCGCGCGCCCACAACGAGGCAACCGTAAAAGCGTGGTTGAACAATGCCGCCGAGTATGGCGTGGTCAGCATTCGAGACAATGTATGGCGCTTTGCTCATGACAAATTGCGCGAAACCCTTATTGCCGATCTGCCCGCGGCTGCACTACCCAATATACACCGCAGTGCCGCCGAAAGCATTGAAGCTGTCTATCCTGATGATGACGGGTATAACGAGAGCCTGCTCATGCATTGGCGCGCTGCTGGCGATTTGGATAAAGAATTACAGTACCTTGAACCCGTTGCCAGACACATGATCACAATACAAGGCGCATACGATAAAGCGGGTGAGTTGCTGAATGCCGCTCTAGAACGCCTGTCATCTGACGATGCCCGTCGTATTGCGTTCCTTAATCTGTTGGCACGCAAAAACGACTTACAAGGGCAGTATACAGTAGCAACCCGCTATGTAAAAAGTGCCCGTTCACTAGCCGAGCGCGTTGATGATCAAAATGGTCTAGCACAGAGTATGAGAAATCTGGGCAAAATTGCCCTCAACCAAGGGGAATACGAGTTAGCCGCTGAGTTATCCCAACAGAGCCTGACGCTGTTCCAACAATTAGGGGATCAACTTGGCATTGCTGAGAGTCTGAACAATCTGGGCCTCATTGAACTTCGTCAAGGCGACTATGCCCGTGCCACAGACCTCTATCGACAGAGCCTAGCGATCCGCCAAAAACTCGGCGACCAACCCGGCATCGCGACGATCTTCGGTAATCTGGGGGTCATCGCTATCTATCAAGGGGACTATGCCCAGGCCACCGATTTGCTTGAGCAAGGCTTGGCGATTCAGCAAGACCTCGGCGACCAACGCGGCATCGCTATGAGTTTGGGCAACCTTGGGATCATGGCATCGTGGCAAGGGGACTATGACCGCGCCACTGACTTATATCAGCAGAGTCTGGCGATTCAACAGCAACTCGGCGACCAACACAATATCGCCATGAACCTACTAAATCTGGGGGTCATTGCAAAGGCGCAGGGCAACTATGCTCGCGCAACCGACTTGTTCCAACAGAGCCTCAGCATTCGGCAAGACCTCGGCGACCAACTTGGCATTGCCCAGAGCTTGAACAATCTGAGTGTTACTGCGAAGGCGCGGGGGGACCACACCCAGGCCACCGATTTGCTCCAGCAGAGTCTGGAGATTCAACGGCAGCTCGGCGACCAACACGGCATTGCCATGAACTTGCATGTTATGGGGCGGATTGCGCAAGAACAGGGACAAGTGGCCGTGCGTTGGTTCCACCAGAGCTTAGAAATCGCCCATACTATACAAGGATTGCCACTGTTGATAGCCAATATGCTAGGCTTTGCTGTGCATTTGGCCGGGCAAGGGCAACACAGTCGCGCTGCACGCTATGCAGGTCTGGCACAATCTCATTCCGCACAAGATGATCATGTGCGCGAAGTACTGGCTGAACTCATACCTCTGTTGGAAGCCGCTCTCCCCCCCGATGAACTCTCCGCCGCCCTGGAACGTGGCACGGCGCTTGATCTGGAT